>NZ_JALBGX010000193.1:0-9797 GCF_023006465.1 Rhizobium sp. PRIMUS64
ACCGATACCGGCGGCTCGATCCGCCAGCCGGCAGCCTTCACCGGCACCGTCGGCATCAAGCCGACCTATGGCCGCTGCTCGCGCTGGGGCACCGTCGCCTTTGCCTCCTCGCTCGACCAGGCAGGCCCGATCGCCCGCGACGTGCGCGATGCCGCAATCCTTTTGAAGTCGATGGCAAGCGTCGATGCAAAGGACACGACGTCGGTCGATCTGCCGGTTCCGGATTACGAAGCAGCTCTCGGCCAATCGCTGAAGGGCATGAAAATAGGCATCCCGAACGAATACCGTGTCGAGGGCATGCCCGACGAGATCGAAACCCTTTGGCGCCAAGGCATCGCCTGGCTGAAGGATGCCGGCGCCGAAATCGTCGATATCTCGCTGCCGCACACCAAATACGCTCTTCCAGCCTATTACATCGTCGCTCCGGCCGAGGCCTCCTCGAACCTCGCGCGTTACGACGGCGTGCGCTACGGCCTGCGCGTCGACGGCAAGGACATCGTCGACATGTATGAGAAGACGCGGGCCGCGGGCTTCGGCAAGGAAGTCAAGCGCCGCATCATGATCGGCACCTATGTGCTGTCGGCCGGTTATTACGATGCCTATTACATCCGCGCCCAGAAGGTCCGCACGCTGATCAAGCGCGATTTCGAACTGGCCTTCGACGCCGGCGTCGACGCGATCCTGACGCCGGCAACGCCGTCGTCGGCCTTCGGCGTTGCCGATGAGAACCTCGCCGCCGATCCGGTGAAGATGTATCTGAACGACATCTTCACGGTGACGGTCAACATGGCAGGCCTTCCCGGCATCGCCGTGCCGGCCGGTCTCGATCACAAGGGCCTGCCGCTCGGCCTGCAGCTGATCGGCAAGCCCTTCGATGAGGAAACCCTCTTCAAGACCGCCCATGTCATCGAGCAGGCGGCCGGCCGGTTTACGCCGGCCAAGTGGTGGTAACGGAGCTAACGATCCCGATAGCGGCTGCCGACCACGAAGCGGTCGGCGCCCTCGGCTTTGCCGCATGGTTGGCTAATTGACAGCCGGAACCGGGAGGAGGCCTCATGCCGAAACAGGATCTTGCGCAATTGATCGAGGCAGCTGATCGCCTCGCTGCCGGCGGTTTCACCATAGGCCCGGATTGGCAGGCGCTCCACGACATCTGCCAGCGCCACGAAGGCGAACAGCCGTTCGACTGGGGGCACGCCCTTTGCCATCGCATCGAGGGTGATGACTGGAACGCCGATTACTGGTATCGCCGTGCCGGCAAGACGCGCGGCACGGGCTCGATGGCCGACGAGTGGTCGGCGATGCGGACGGAACTCTCTGCAAAGGCTTGAGGCGACACCCTGACCGCGCCCGTTTGAGACGCGATCAGGAGTGCCACTATTACCTGTTGTTCAGCTGTGACCTAACCAGCCTCAGCCCTCTTTCGGTGATCCGGTAGGGCTGGCCGCCTGAGGACTTGATTGCCCTTAGCCGCTTCAGCCTGCGGAAGAGATCGAGGTCGACGCCGGGATAGACCCAGCCGTCGCGGGTGAAGCAACTGACCGCTTCGATCTTCCTGTCGTCGTCGCGGGTAATTTCAATGCGCCCGCCCTGGGCCATGAGATGCAGGATGCGCTGCTCCGTGCGAGAAATGTCCATGTGTTGAGATCCGGTGTCGCGCCCGGCAGGGCGCACAAAAACGATCTGGCGCTCATTCGAACGTCAGGGCTTCGTTTTTCGGGCCCATGCGCGCAAGCGAACTTGCGGGCAGGGCCTTTACCGGGTCTCAGGCAGGCTCAACATAAAACACCTCGATAGGGTTTATTATTCAGCCCGGAAAATTCGGTCAAGAGCGTGGTCTCAGGTCAAAACCAGTCGAAAACCTTACTTTTGGCCGATCATCCCTTTGGAGGTACTGGTAAATTCCGCGACTCAATGGTCTAGTTGAAGGGTAACGCGGAGGTGTCGTTGATCCACATTCGCAATGCCCGCGACGGTGAAGCGGAGCTATTGAGCGAGATCGGGCTCAGGGCCTGGCAAAATGCGATGGCGTCGATCGGCGAATCGGACGCGATGATCGATGCAGCGCGCAACGCCTTTCGGAACTTCGTAGAAAACGACTGGCTGACCATCACCGTTGTCGAGCAGAACGGCCAGGTCGCAGGCTGGGCGGCGCGCGAGGGATTGGACGAAACCATCTCGGATTTCTGGATCGATCCCGCCTTCACCCGCCAGGGCCTCGGTTCGGCCCTTCTCGTCCGCATCGAAAAGGAGATCGCCGATCAGGGCCTCGAGAAGGCGGCGATGCAGACCCATTCCGGCAATAGCGAAGCGATCGGCTTCTTCCAGAAGCACGGCTACAGCATTCACTGGCTCTCGGTTGCCTACAATCCGAAGCTCGACCGAGACGTGCCCTCCGTTGGACTGACGAAACAGCTCGTTTCGGATGGCCAAGGTGGCTATGGGCTGGAATTCTGATGCTTCAAGAATCCTAAAGAAGGAGAGGGCTCCATTGCGGCAGGAACGCCAGCACAGCAATTAGTGCGCCGTGCAGGATCAGGATCGCCGCCAGGATTGACCGGAACGGCTCCTTTCTCGTCTTGTGCCGCAGCAACTGCTGTGCAGCCAGCGCGCCAAGGCTGCCGCCGATCAGCGCAAGGATGAGAAGCGTGCGCTCGCTGATGCGCCACCTGCCGTGGCGCGCCGCCTGCTTGTCCATGAAATAGATCGAAAACACCAAGAGGTTCAGCGTCAGAAACAGCAAGGCCGATTTGAGGATATCGATCATCGTCATCGGGAAACCCTAGCGTGGCTCCGTTAACGAACGGCAAAACCGTGATGCGGACCACGGCGAAAGCCTTGCACCGGCACACCATTTCCTTTACCTCACCAGTGGAAAAGAACAGCCTGCAAAGAGCATCAGATGACCCTTGTCGACGTCCGCACGCCTGATCCGAAACGCTTCATCCCCGGCGCCACCGGCGACTGGGAAGTCATCGTCGGCATGGAAGTCCATGCCCAGGTGCTGTCGAATTCGAAGCTCTTCTCCGGCGCCTCGACGGAATTCGGCAAGCCGCAGAATTCGAACGTCTCGCTGGTCGACGCAGCCATGCCCGGCATGCTGCCCGTCATCAACGAGGAATGCGTCAAGCAGGCTGTTCGCACCGGCCTCGGCCTGAAAGCCCAGATCAACAAGCGCTCCCTCTTTGATCGCAAGAACTATTTCTATCCCGACCTACCGCAGGGCTATCAGATCTCCCAGTTCAAGGATCCGATCGTCGGCGAGGGCAAGATCGTCATTTCGCTCGGGCCGGACCGTCAGGGCCAGTTCGAGGATATCGAGATCGGCATCGAGCGCCTGCATCTGGAGCAGGACGCCGGCAAGTCGATGCATGACCAGCACGCAACCATGTCCTATGTCGATCTGAACCGTTCCGGCGTCGCACTGATGGAGATCGTCTCCAAGCCCGACATGCGCTCGTCCGACGAGGCCAAGGCCTATATGACCAAGCTGCGCTCGATCGTGCGCTATCTCGGCACCTGCGACGGCAACATGGACGAAGGTTCGATGCGCGCCGACGTCAACGTCTCCGTCCGCCGCCCGGGCGAGGGTTTCGGCACGCGCTGCGAGATCAAGAACGTCAACTCCATCCGCTTCATCGGACAGGCGATCGAATATGAAGCCCGTCGCCAGATCGGCATTCTGGAGGAAGGCGGCAAGATCGATCAGGAGACCCGCCTTTTCGATCCGAACAAGGGCGAGACGCGTTCGATGCGCTCTAAGGAAGATGCGCACGACTATCGTTATTTCCCCGATCCGGATCTGCTGCCGCTTGAATTCGACGATGCCTTCATCAAGGCGCTCGAAGCCGATCTGCCGGAACTGCCTGACGACAAGAAGGTACGCTTCGTGCGCGAGCTCGGCCTGTCGATCTACGACGCCTCGGTGCTCGTTTCCGAAAAAGCGATTGCCGATTATTTCGAAGCCGTCGCCGCAGGCCGTGACGGAAAGACGGCCGCCAACTGGGTGATCAACGATCTGCTCGGCGCCCTGAACCGGACCGGCAAGGATATCGAGCAGACGCCGGTTTCGCCGGCCCAGCTCGGCGCCATCATCGATCTCATCAAGGCGGGAACCATATCCGGCAAGATCGCCAAGGATCTCTTCGAGATCGTGCTGACCGAAGGCGGCGATCCCGCTGATATCGTCGAGGCGCGCGGCATGAAGCAGGTGACGGATACCGGCGCGATCGAAAAGGCCGTGGACGAGATCATCGCCGCCAATCCCGATCAGGTCGAAAAGGTCAAGGCGAAGCCGACCATGGCAGCATGGTTCGTCGGCCAGGTGATGAAGGCGACCGGCGGCAAGGCCAATCCGCAGGCTGTCCAGGCCCTCGTCAAGGCGAAGCTCGGCATCGAGGAATAAGCGGTGTATTTCGTCCGCACTGCCGGTGAGCGCGACCTGGAGAAGGTGCGCGCCCTCCTGGCGGAGAGCTTTCACGCCACCTATGACGGCCTTCATGGCGCAGCCAGGGTGGGGGATCTGATCGCCCATCTCTTTTCGCCGGCGGCGCTGAAGGCGCGCCTCGTGCGAAAGGATGCCGAATTCCTAGTCGCCGACGACGGCCGCAATATCGGCGGCATGGGTTATGCGGCAATGTCGCAGGCACTGACGAAGACGGTCATCCTGCATCTCCTCTACGTCAGGCCGGCGCTGCAGCGCCAAGGCATCGGCCGCGATATCTTTGCCGAGCTCGAAACCTGCTTCCCGGATGCGGAGATCATGCGTCTCGAAGTCGAACCGCAGAATGCGGCGGCGATCGCCTTCTATCTCTCGCACGGCTTCACCGAAGTCGGCCGCAACGAGAATAGCGGAGCCGGGCAATCCGGCATTCCGGCGCTGATCTTTGAAAAGCCGCTCGAAGGGCATTGAGGCCGTGGTGGTCGAGTTGCCCAACATTGTCATTCGCAAGGCAAGCAGGGAAGATCTGCCGGCGCTTGTGGCAATGTTTGCCGCCGATGCGCTTGGCGGTCATGGCGATACCACGGAAGCTGAAGCCTTCCCGGATTATCTCAGGGCCTTCGCTGTCATCGAGGCTTCGCGCGACCAGACACTTTACGTCGCAGAGCGCGGCGGCGAGGTGGTCGGCACGTTTCAGACGATGGTGACCACGTCGCTCACTGGCCGTGGCTCCTCGGCGATGATCATCGAGGCGGTGCAGACGCGTGCCGATATGCGCGGGCAGGGGGTCGGTGCCGCGATGATCGAGTTCGCCACTGCCGAGGCAAAAGGCCGCGGTATCATGCGGGTAGCCCTAACCTCGAATGCGGTGCGTAGGGATGCCCATCGTTTCTATGAAAGGCTGGGCTTCAAACCCTCCCATCTGGGCTTTAAGATGGCTTTGAAATGACCCGTGGCTGTCGTGGAATCGCTGGACAATTCGGCTTGGCGACGGCATAAGCGAGGAAACGAATTCTGGTTTGGCTCGCATCTGGCGGGCACAAGGAAAAGACATGTGGAATCTTCTGGTTCAGACCTTTACCTGGTGGAACGGTCAGACGATGGGCACGCGTTTTGCGACCTGGCGTTTTGGCAAGCGCGTCGGCGAGGATGAATTCGGCAACGTCTATTACGAAGGCGGCATGTCTTCCTACGGTCTGCCGAAGCGCTGGGTGATCTACAAGGGTTATGCCGAAGCCTCCGCCATTCCGCCGGGTTGGCATGGCTGGATGCATCATCGCACCGATGTTCCTCCGTCCAAGGAGAGCTACGTCGCCAAGGAATGGCAAAAGCCGCACCGTCCCAACCATACCGGTTCACCGCAGGCCTATCGTCCACCGGGCTCCATCGCGGTTCCGGGCGAGCGTCCACGCGTCACCGGCGATTACGACGCCTGGACGCCGGGCAACTGAGGCGGCCCGACCGGGCGATCCCAAGACCCGGCTTTTGGCCACAATTGACCTTTACCCGCAGGTTGGCCGCGCTTGACCGCGGTGTGAACTGAAAATGTCTGGAGACGGGTACACATGAAGCTCTTCACGCGGAACAAGGTCCTGCGTGCCGCCGGATCGCTGCTGGCGCTCTCGGCCCTGCTTCCGCCAGTTGCGGCAAATGCCGCACGCATCGAAAATCCGGTTGCCGTCTTCTCCGGCCTCGACAAGATCACCGGCCGCATCACGACGTTCGACGTCTATGTCGATGAGACGGTACAGTTCGGCGCACTGCAGGTGACGCCGAAGGCCTGTTATTCGCGCGACCAGTCGGAAGCGCAGAAGATCGACGGTTTCGTCGAGGTTGACGAGATCACCCTCGACCGCAAGATCCGCCGCATCTTCACTGGTTGGATGTTCGCCGCCAGCCCCGGCCTCAACGCTGTCGAACACCCGATCTACGACGTCTGGCTGAAAGACTGCAAGACAACCTCGGACGTCCCGGCTCCCGACGGCACCAAGGCGACAGCCCGCTAACACCTCTCATCACGCCTTACAGCGCCGCGCGTCTTTTCGGACGGGCAGACGCTGTAACGCGTTGAATTACGCAGTAGCCTGGTGAGCCTATGCAGTGGGTGTCTTGTTCCTGCTGAAAAGGCCCTTGGCAAAGCGAAGCGCAGCGGCGAACACGATGAAGACGAGGACGCCGGCCTTCTTGAAGAAGGCGAGGGCGAATGCCAGCAATCCCACCTTGGCGGCAATCTTGGCGCCCGCGCCGGCAGCAATCATTCCCGCCATCCCATAGGCCGCGATCTTGTCACCTTCGACATAGTCAGTATAGGCCATCCCCTTGTCGAACTGCACGAGCTTGGTGACGGACGGAATGACGCCCTCGATCTCCCTCAATTGAGCGAGGCCGGCGACGAAGTCGAATTGGAATACACCCTGGCGTCCGAGCACGCGCACGGAATAGTTCAGCGTGTGCTGTGCCTGCGTGTCATCGCCGAACACCAGATCACGCGCCCAGTGCATGGCATGCGCCGATGTGTCGTAGTGCGGCGTGGAAGCCCAGCCGACAAGCGTGATCTTCTGAAAACCCTGCTTTTGACGTTCGACGTTGTTTTCCCTGATGGAATCTTTGATGTTTTGCAGCAATTCGTCGTAATTCGTCGTGGCGGCGTCGACATCCGAGACATAGCCGTCGGCGCTGTATTCCACGATGGAGCCCCAGGCCTCGACATCGGTCGGCGCGTATTTCGCCGGGAAGATCATTCCCATCGTTCCCTCCGCGGCCGCCGGAGGATTTCCCCAGATGTCGACGAGCACCGTCTTCGTGTCGGCAGGGCTGAGATAGTAGAAGTCGGCGGGCACGTTTAGCGTTGCCTTCGCTTCAGGCAGCTTGATCACGCCCTGCTGGAAATCAAGCTTCTCCAGCAACGGCTTTTCCGCGTCGGAAAAATCGGTCCTGCTGGGGAACATGTCCTGGTATGGGCGTGCGCCGGCTTGACCCGTAAACAAGGTCAAAAGGATCGCGGCTGCAAAATATCGTTTCAAAATTCTATCCCCCGTTGTATTTTTCGAACCTAGCCAAATCGGCTGAAAAATCAACGCATGGACGAATTGATCGCGCTTAAAACTTAAGGTGCGGCGACTCCATTGCCGCAGAAAGCATCAGGGCATAGTCGGCCTTCAGAACGTCGATCGCTCCGAACGTCTTCAGGTGCTCGGTGGTGAACTGCGTGTCGAGCAGCGTGAAGCCCCTTTCCCGCAGCCGGTCGACGAGATGCACGAGGCAGATCTTCGAGGCATCCGTCCGGCGCGAAAACATGCTTTCGCCGAAGAAGGCCGAGCCGAGCGAGACGCCGTAGAGGCCGCCGACCAGTTCATCGCCCTCCCAAGCTTCGACCGTATGGGCATGGCCCATGTCGAAGAGCGTCGAGTAAAGTGATCTGATCGTCTTGTTGATCCAGGTGCTGGGGCGCCCGGATGTCTCCTCCGCACAGGCAGCGATCACCTCATCGAACGCGTGATCGAAACGGATCTCGAAGGGTTTCTTGCGCACCGCCTTGGCAAGGCTTTTCGACACGTGGAAATGGTCGAGCGGCAGCACGCCGCGCAATTCCGGCTCGACCCAGAAGATCTCCGGGTCGTCGGCGGATTCGGCCATCGGGAAGAGGCCGATAGAATAGGCGCGCAGGAGAATGTCAGGGGTGATGCCTGGTGACTTCCTGCGCGATCCTGCCATTCCTGTCCTATGCCGCCGGGTTGTTGGCGAGGTAGTGTTCCAGCCAGTGGATGTCGTAGTCGCCGTTGGCGATATCCTGGTTGGAGACGAGATCCTGGAACAGCGGCAGCGTCGTATTGATGCCGTCGACGACAAATTCGTCAAGCGCCCGGCGCAGGCGCATCATGCATTCGACGCGGGTACGGCCGTGCACGATCAGCTTGCCGATGAGGCTGTCGTAATAAGGGGGGATCTTGTAGCCCTGATAGGCACCGGAATCGATGCGCACGCCAAGGCCGCCCGGCGCGTGGAAATGCGTGATCGTGCCGGGTGAGGGCACGAAGGTGCGCGGGTGCTCGGCATTGATGCGGCACTCGATGGCGTGCCCGGAAAAATGCACTTCGTCCTGAGTCACCGAGAGACCGCCGCCGGAAGCGACGCGGATCTGCTCATGCACCAGGTCGATGCCGGTGATCGCTTCGGTTATCGGATGCTCCACCTGCAGGCGGGTGTTCATTTCGATGAAATAGAACTCGCCATTCTCATAGAGGAATTCGATCGTGCCGGCACCGCGATATTTCAGCTTCTTCATGGCGTCGGCGCAGATCTGGCCGATCTTCATGCGCTGCTCGACGTTAAGTGCCGGCGAATTCGCCTCTTCCCAGACCTTCTGATGGCGGCGCTGCAGCGAGCAGTCGCGCTCGCCGAGATGGATGGCATTGCCTTCGCCGTCGCCGAACACCTGGATTTCGATGTGGCGCGGTTTGCCGAGATATTTTTCCATATAGACGGCATCATTGCCGAAAGCGGCTGCCGCTTCGGTGCGCGCCGTCGACCAGGCCTCGATCACGTCGGCCTCGCTCTTGGCGACTTTCATGCCGCGTCCGCCGCCGCCGGCGGTTGCCTTGATCAGCACGGGATAGCCGATTTCGGCGGCTGTCTTCAGCGCATCCTCTTCGGTCTTCACTTCGCCGTCCGAACCCGGAACGACGGGAATGCCGAGTTCCAGTGCCGTCGTCTTGGCGGTGATCTTATCGCCCATGATGCGGATATGGTCCGCCGTCGGCCCGATAAAGGTGATGCCGTGGGCTTCGAGGATATCGGCAAACTTGGCATTCTCCGACAGAAAGCCGTAGCCCGGATGCACGGCGTCAGCGCCGGTGATCTCGCAGGCGGCGACGATCTGGTGGATGTTGAGATAGCTTTCGCGCGAGGAGGGTGGGCCGATGCAGACACTTTCGTCGGCAAGTCGCACATGCATGGCATCGGCGTCGGCGGTGGAATGAACCACGACGCAGGCGATGCCGAGCTCCTTGCAGGCCCGGAGCACGCGAAGGGCGATTTCCCCGCGATTGGCGATGAGGATTTTCGAAATCATGGGCATGGGCCTATTCGATGACGACGAGGGCTTGGCCGTATTCGACGGGATGCCCGTCATCGACGAGGATCTCGGTCACCTTGCCTGACTTCGGCGAGGGGATCTGGTTCATCGTCTTCATCGCTTCTATGATCAGGAGCGTCTGGCCTTCCTTGACGGTCGCGCCGACTTCGATGAAGGCACGCGCGCCCGGAGCCGGCGCCATGTAGACGGTGCCCACCATCGGTGCATTGACGACATTGGCCGGGTTGCGGCCGGGAGCTGCGGCCGGGGCGGCAGCGACTG
>NZ_JALBGX010000194.1:0-9791 GCF_023006465.1 Rhizobium sp. PRIMUS64
CTATCCGGCCGGCATCACCGCCGGCGCCATCGCCTTGGGAGCATCGAGCGAGCGGCTGGCCCTTGCCGCGCTGGCACAGGCGAGCGTCAATGCCCACCTGCTGATCATCGTCTCGGCGTTGACCGGCACCGCGATCTCACTGCCGCTCGGACGTCGCGGCAAGCTCTGAAATCCGTTTTCGCAGAAACGCCTGCTCCGGCTCCTGCCGGCAGAGCGACAGCGCCGTTTCATAGGCCGCGATCGCCTCTTGCTTCCGGCCGAGACGGCGAAGGAAATCGGCACGTGCCGAATGGGCGAGGTGATAGGCCCGCAGCTCCCGGCGTGCCAGAATGGCATCGACCAGTTCCAGCCCCTTGGCCGGCCCTTCCGCCATCGCGATCGCCACGGCGCGGTTGAGCTCGACGATCGAGGAGGGCTGCGCCGCCAGAAGCAGATCGTAATAGAAGGCAATCCGTCGCCAGTCGGTTTCCTCGGCAGCCGGCGCCTTGGCATGCTCGGCGGCGATCGCCGCCTGCAGCGTATAGGTGCCGACCTCTCCCGTCCGCATTGCTTCTGTGAGCAGCGCCAGGCCTTCCGCAATCTTCGCACGGTCCCAGAGCGAGCGGTCCTGATCGGCAAGCAGCACCAGCGATCCCTGCTCGCCGCGGCGGGCGGTGCGACGGGAATCCTGCAGCAGCATCAGCGCCAGCAGGCCGGAGACGTCGGGATGCGGCAGCAGCGCCAGAAGCAGCCGCGCCAGACGTATCGCCTCTGCGGTCAAGTCGGCCCGGACCACGTCTTCACCCGAAGAGGCGGAATAGCCCTCGTTGAAGACCAGGTAGATGACGTGCAGCACCTGGTCGAGCCGCGGCGGCAGCGCCTCGTGGCCCGGAACCTCGTAGGGGATCTTCGCAACCCGGATCCTGCTCTTGGCGCGCACGATCCGCTGGGCTACCGTCGGCGCCGGAGTGAGGAAGGCGTGGGCGATTTCTTCGGTGGTTAGCCCGCAGATTTCTCTGAGTGCCATCGCCATCTGCGCATCGGCCGGGATGGCCGGATGGCAGCAGGTGAAGATCAGCCGCAGCATGTCGTCCTCGATCGGTTCCATGTCGCCGATGTAAGTTGCGTCGGGCGAGTAGAGGCTGTCCTCGATGTGATGCTGTGAAGCATCGAAACGCGCCCGCCGCCGAATCGTGTCGATCGCCTTGAAGCGCCCCGTGGAAACGAGCCAGGCGAAGGGATTGCCGGGAATGCCGTCCGTTGGCCATGTCCGGGCAGCTGCGGCGAAGGCGTCGTGAAGCGCTTCCTCCGCCCGGTCGAAATCGCCGAGCAGGCGGATCAGCGTCGCCAGCACCCGGCGCGATTGCGTTCGGTAGATCTCCTCGATGACGCGTTCCAAAAGGGCCACCTCAGTCCGGCAGGGTCAGCATTCGCACGGGCCTCAGTTCGACGGCGCCGTAACGTGCCGAAGGGATCCGACCGGCAATTTCCCTAGCCTTCACCATATCCGGTGCCTCGATGACATAGAAGCCGGCCAAATGCTCCTTCGTCTCGACATAGGGGCCGTCGGTGGCCGACAGCGTGTTGTTCCGAACGCGCAGCACGGTCGCCGTCTCAGGCATCTCCAACGCATCGGCATGGATCATGATGCCGTCGCGGCGCAGCTCCTCGTCGAAGGCGAAATGCGCTTTGACGAGTTCATCGGTCTCTTCCGATGTCAGCATGCCGTCGGTGTCGGCGCAATTGTAGATCAGGCAGATGTAACGCATGGCTCAGCATTCCTCCTTGATCGAATAGGCTGGCCGCACTTCGATGGAGCCGTATCGCGCTACGGGAAAAGTGGCGGCGATATCAGTTGCCTCTTCCATGTCTTTCGCCTCGATCAGCACGAAGCCGCCGAGATGCTCTTTGATTTCGGCGAAGGGGCCGTCGGTCGTCGTCACCGCATCGTTGCGGACCCTGACCGTCATTGCCGTCGAAGGTTCGCGTAGCGCCAACGCCACCAGCAGGTGGCCGCTGTCGCGTAGCCTGTCGTCGTTGATGATCGAATCCCGTGTCAGCTTTTCGCCGTCCTCGGCTGAAATGGCACTGATCTTTGCGGTTTCGAACCAGACCTGGCAGAGATATTTCATCGCCGTCTCCTCACGCGTCTTTGCCGAAGGAATGAATGGGTCGCACCTCGATCGCGCCGAGCCTGGCGAGCGGGATGCCGGCGGCAATGCGGATCGCTTCGTTGAGATCCTTGGCCTCGATCAGGATGAAGCCGCCGAGCGCCTCCTTCGTCTCGGCGAAGGGACCGTCCGTCACCGACATCTCGCCGTTGCGCACTCGGACAGTCACTGCCGATTTCGGCGACTGCAGTGCCTGGGCGACGATCATATGGCCGCTTTCGACGAGGTCCTTGTCATAGTTCAAGGAATTGGTGTCGAGTTCGGCCTTCTCTTCTTTCGTCATGGCGTCGAGTACCCCGCCATCGAACCAGACCTGACAGAGATATTTCATCGCGGACAGCCTCCTTGTGAGCGTTTCAATAACCCTGGACGACCGAGCTCCACGCATTTCGACAGCGGCGGCAAAAATCTTTGTGCCGGCCGGCTGTCGAAATCGCAAGGCAGCACTCGACAAGGCTTCATCGAAACTTGTCGAGGAGACCTGTAATGAGCATTCTTGAAATTGCGTTGGCAAGCCACATCTGGGCACGCCGCCGTGAGAAGCGTCCGCTGGGGCTCGACGATGCCGATGCGCTGAAGGTTCTTCTGCGCATCGCTTTCGTCTTCGTGGCCTTCACCCTGCTGATATCAGGGCTGTACCTCGCCGCCGGCAGGCCGCAGATGCTGGCAGACGGTTCGTCGCCTGTCGTGACGGGCAGATGAGGAAACGGCCTATTGGAAGGCCGTTTCGAAGAAACTGCGCAGCTTGCGTGAATGCAGCGCTTCCTTTGGCATGGCGGCAAGCTTCTGGACGGCGCGGATGCCGATCTGCAGATGCTGGTTGACCTGCGTGCGGTAGAAGGCCGTTGCCATGCCCGGCAGTTTCAATTCGCCATGCAGCGGCTTGTCGGAGACGCAGAGCAGCGTGCCATAGGGCACGCGGAAGCGAAAGCCGTTGGCGGCGATCGTTGCCGATTCCATGTCGAGTGCGATTGCGCGCGCCTGGGAGAGCCGCTTCACCGGCCCGCGCTGGTCGCGCAGTTCCCAGTTGCGGTTGTCGATCGTGCCGACGGTACCGGTGCGCATGATGCGCTTCAGCTCGAAACCCTCATAGCCGGTGATTTCAGCAACGGCGGCTTCGAGCGCCACCTGCACCTCGGCCAGCGCCGGGATCGGTACCCAGACCGGCAGGTCGTCGTCGAGAACATGGTCCTCGCGCATATAGGCATGGGCCAGAACATAGTCGCCGAGCCGCTGGCTGTTGCGCAGACCGGCGCAGTGGCCGAGCATCAGCCAAGCATGCGGACGCAACACTGCGACGTGGTCGGTGATTGTCTTGGCGTTGGACGGGCCGACGCCGATATTGATCATGGTGATCCCGGCATGGCCCTTCTTCTTTAGATGGTAGGCTGGCATTTGCGGCAGGCGGGTGAGGGCGGCATCCGTTTCCGGTGCCTTCGAGCCGGGCAGGGTGACGACATTGCCGGGCTCGACGAAAGCAGTATAGCCGTCGCCGTCCTCCGCCATCATCTTGCGCGCCCAGCTGCAGAATTCGTCGATATAGAACTGATAGTTCGTGAACAGCACGAAATTCTGGAAATGCTCGGCATGCGTCGCCGTATAATGCGACAATCGGGCGAGCGAGTAGTCGATGCGTTGCGCGGTGAACGGCGCGAGCGGCGAGGGCTCTCCCGGCGGCGGGATATATTCGCCATTGGCGATCTCGTCGTCGGTGGTATTGAGGTCGGGCGTGTCGAAGATATCGCGCATCGGAATGTCGACGAATGCGGTCGTCGATGCTTCCACATGCGCACCCTCGCCGAAGGCGAAGTGCAAGGGGATCGGCGTCGTCGATTCCGAGACGATGACAGGAACATTGTGGCTCTTCATCAAGAGCGCCAGCTGCTCCTTCAGGTAATGCTTGAAGAGCTTCGGCCGGGTGACTGTCGTCGTATAGATGCCGGGTGCCGTGACATGGCCATAGGAAAGCCGCGAATCGACATGGCCGAAGCTTGTTGTCTCGATGCTGACCTGCGGATAAAAAGCGCGGTAGCGCGAGGAAATCGGAGCGCCCTGCGCAAGTTCGGCGAAGCTCTTGATCAGGAACGCCGTATTGCGCTCGTAAAGCGCCATCAGCGTCTCGACCGCCTTGGCGGGATCATCGAAACTCTCAGGCTGGAAAGGTGGTGGAGAGGATATTTCGAGGGGCGACAAAGGGGAGATTCGTTTGTTCATGACGCATTATAGAGAGTTGTTTTTGACAAGCAAACGACGCGCGCCGGCGGATTCCGTTTTTTTATCCTTTTCCGTGTCGGATTCCAGTCATCGCACCGTAGGCGCGCAGAAGGTGCCGTTTCTCTCCAGGCAGGTATAGCTCGCCCCGAAATGCGACTGCGCCCCGCCGCCACCCTGGTGCACCACGACCGCCGAAAACGTGATAGCGAAGATCGCCGCAAACAGCGTGATAATGCTAAAGCGTCTTGCCAGAATATAGATGTTCATCCCCTTGTCCCCGATACGCAACTCTATCGTGACAATAGTTTTGGCATGCGATGGCTGAACGAGTGCTGAGATGCCGGTTCATCAGCCGTTCAGCTTGCCGGGCAGGCTCGGCTAGGTTGCGGGGAGGATTTGAAGGGGTCGCTGGGCGAATTCGACGCCATTCGACTTCGCCGGCTGGCGTAGCGGAGGAGACCGCAAAAGGCTTCGAGGCATGCCGGCGCGCCGGCATGCCTCAGCGTTTGGGATGATCGTTGCGCCTTCTTATGGCCTCAGAGCCGCGTCCAGGTCTGCGACTTGCAAAGGATCTTCATCACGCAGCCCTGCATCCTCAGCGAATTGCCGGAAACCTTGCCCGCGCCGCTATAGGTTTTTTCGGCGGCCGGGTCGGTGATCTCGCCGGCATAGCTGCCGCCGGTTCCCGCCAGTGTGCCGATCTTCCGGCCGGCATATTTACCGGTCTTCAGTGTCACGCAGTAACTGCCGCCGCAGGATGCGATCACCGCCGTATCACCGGCGGCCGTCTTCCAGTTGCCGACGATCGGCTCCTCGGCATGCGCTATACCCGCGATCATTGCGATGGCGCCGGCGAGAACGAAGCTGCGGATCATCTTTTCCTCCATGATGTCCTAGATCGGTCGCGAAAATAACTGACGCGAACGTAAAGGTAAATAAGCCCGATTGCTATCTTGCTGATCGGATGAAAAACAGGAGAAAAAAGCCATGCGGCGAGCTTGGAAAGATATCGCCTGCTGATTTCATGATGAACGATCTCTTTATTTTCAAATCTGAATCTTTCGTAAAATTCGAGCGAAAACCCTTAATTCGCAAGGAATCTGATGTTTAACAAAAACCCAAATTTACCAAGCATTTGCACTTTGTTTGTCGCAAATTAATCATGCATTTTAGGCGTTTTTTGAAAGCCGTTTGGCATAGTGAACCACATCAAACGAGCGGGGCAAACCCGCCGGACCGCAAGGGCCACAAGCCGCGATAGACGGCAAGGCCTAGAGGTAAAACAGGGTCAGTCATAAACAGGCTAACAGGGATAAAACCGATGGCACGCTTTGAAATGCACAATGCTGAAACGGCCACCATGGGTGGCGACAACAACTGCGCCGATGTCTTCTGCGAGATGGGTCTGATGTATGCGACCGGCCGCGGCTGCGAAGTCGATCTCGTCTCAGCCCACAAATGGCTGAACATCGCCGCAATCAAGGGCAACGATCGCGCCGCCGAGCTTCGTGCCGACGTGGCCGCCGCCATGGACAAGATGCAGCTCGCAGCAGCGCTGCGCGCCGCCCGCGAGTGGATGACGGTTCACTAAGGAATCGACAAGAGCAGCAATAACAACCTCAAAAAGAGGGGCTGGCGAGGCGCTTTGGACGGGGCCGACGCCGGGAGAAGAGAACCGCGACCGGATATCCTCCACCGGCCGCGGTTTTTCCGTTTTATCGGCCGATCTCTTTCAGGACCTGCGGCAGCGTCTCTTCGAGCAACGCCATATCCGCTTCCGGCCCGACGCTGACGCGAATGCATCGATTAAGCGGCGCCACGCCAGGCATGCGGATGAAAACCCCGTGCTCCATCAGCCCGTCGACGATCGCCCTGGCATAAGCGCCGTCGCGGCCGGTGTCGATCGCCACGAAATTCGTGGCCGAGGGCAGGGGCTCAAGACCGTTCGCCCGGGCGATACCGCCGATCCGCTCCCGCGCCGCATGGATTTTCCCGACCACCTCGACGAGATAGGCCTGGTCCTTGAGGGCGGCGAGCGCTGCGGCCGTTGCCAGCCGGTTCATGCCGAAATGATTGCGGATCTTGTCGAAGGCCTGCGCCGTGCCTGCTGTCGAGATCACGTAGCCGGTGCGTGAGCCGGCAAGTCCGTAGGCCTTGGAGAAGGTGCGGGTGCGAACGACGTTCGGCAGCTCGATCAGCGAGGAGATCGACGGCAGTGAACCTGCCGGCCCCGTTTCGCTATAGGCCTCGTCGAGCACCATCAGTGTCGTCTCGGGCAGCGAACGGGCGAAAGCTACGATACTGTCGGCATCCCACCAACTGCCCATCGGATTATCAGGATTGGCGAAATAGACGAGCGGCGCATTCTCGCGCTTGACGGCATCGAGCAGGCCGTCGAGATCCTCGCGGTCGTTTGCGTAGGGAACGGTCACCAGCCGACCGCCGAAACCGGCGACATGGAAATTGAAGGTCGGATAGGCGCCGAGCGAGGTGATGACGGGCGCGCCCGGCTCGATCACCAGCCGGACGATCTGACCGAGCAATTCGTCGATGCCGCTGCCGATGGCGATATTGGCGGACGAGATACCGAGATGGGCTGCAAGCGCTTCCCGGAGCGCGAAGTTCTCCGGATCGTTGTATTTCCAGATATTGCCGGCTTCCTCGCGCATCGCTGCAAACACGGAGGCAGCTGGGCCGAAGCCGTTCTCATTGGCGCCGATGCGCGCCGAAACGGCAAGCCCGCGCTGGCGCTCGATCGCCTCCGGGCCGACGAAAGGGACTGTGGAAGGCAGGGCGCTGGCAAGAGGTGTGAAGCGCGAAAAGGCGGACATGCGACGGCAGTTTCCCGGACATAATGACAATTGGCGCAACAATAGGCCCGGGTACGGCCAACGCAAGCAAGATTATTTCCGCAACTGCGGCCTGTTCAGGCGCGGAAGATCGGCGCACGCCGGGCGGCAATTGCTTCCATGTTGCCGACGAGGAAATCGGTGCGGACGACGCGGCGCAGAACCTCGGGGTCCATGATGTTGATGAACCGCACCCCGATGCGTTCCTTATGGCGATAGACCTCGGCGCAGCCGATGCGATAGGCGAGGCCAAGAATGTTGAGATAATAGTGCTTTGGCAGGCCGGCCGTGGTCGAGACGACGAAGGTGGCGCCACCCTGGGAGATATCGATGATCTCGGCGCTTCGCATGGAGACGCCTGTGAGGCACGGCCGGACGGCGACGATGCGGGCTGGCCGTTTGACGCTGAATTCTTCCCAGCGCAGGTCGTAGACGGCGGACTTGACCGTGGCAAGGTGTGTAGCGCGGAGCATAGTCATTCACATTCTCCGTCAGTCAGGACGCATTGGGGGTTTATCTCAATCAAGCTGACCTTGATCTCATTCAGGCTGGCTTGATCGAGCAACTGGTCTTGATCCCAACCAAGGTCACATGAATGTTTTGCACATTCGTCAAACATAAAATTACAATTTTAACGATTTCAAACTTTGTTCCCAAGCGGGACGCCTTCATGTTCATTATCGGGACGCGGTTTCCATTCCGAGCCTCCCGTTTCAGCCAAAAAATCTGACGGTAAGATATCCGCCGGCGGCGGTCAGCGCCGTTAGAGCCGTGCCCCAGGCCATGTCGACCAGGCTCATGACGACTGGCCAGTTGCGAAGCGTGGCAAGATTGGTGATGTCATAGGTGCCATAGGCCGCTAGTCCCAGAATGGCACCGTGGAGAAATGCGGTGGCGATCGAGCCTGCCGACAGCGCCGGCAGCACTGCAAGCACAACCACTGCGGCGGCGAAGAACAGGTAGAACAGTGCGCCGACCGCAAGATTGGGCGAGGGCAGCATCAGCGTCCCCAGTTGGTCGCGGTAGAAGTTGCGGGCGATGAGGCCGAGCCATATCCCGTCGCAGATGAGAAGGGTGAGAAAGGCGCCGGCATAGGCGAGCAGTGATGTCTTCATTGTCAATCTCCCGACCTTGGCCTTTCTACGCAGCAAGGACCGGCCGGATCGCCGCCCCGTTCGATTTCGGCGCAATTTTCCCGAACTCTTTCAATGGCCGAGCGTTGTGCCTTGATCGATGAAGCACGGCGCGCTTCGAATGACGACAGCGAGGAGTTGAAGATGACTGATGTCAAAATCCCTTGGGAATCATGGGTCGTGGTCTGCGATGGAGCCAAGGCTCTGATCATGCAGAATGCCGGCGATGCCCAACTGGTGAACCTGAAGGTGCTGGAAACCCTGACGCAGCCGAGCGCGCCGGATCGCGAGATTGGCGCCGATAAGCCTGGCAGAACCCATGCTGCAGACGGACTGAGCGGCAGCGCTGTCGAGGAGACCAGTTGGCAGGATCAGGCCGAAGCCGAATTTCTGAAACAGGTGGCGGGAAAGCTCGACGACTTGGTGCAGGAAAAGAAGGCCCGTCGCATCGTCCTCGTTGCACCGCCGAAGGCGCTTGGCACGCTGCGGCCGGCACTCCGCGCCGATACGCAGGCGGTGATCACCGCGGAAGTGGCGAAAGACTATACCAATATGCCGGTCGACGAGATCGAGCGGCATCTCGCCGCCTGAGCCGGCGAGAGCCTACCTATTAGTGAACGCGGGTCGAATGGCCCGCGTTTCTCATTCCGCCGCGTCAAGCGGACGGTCTCTGCCCGGCAAACAGCTCTTCATGATCGGCAAAGAGCGCCGCCAGACGGTCGATGACGATCCTGACCTCCGGCCGTTGCCGTTCGTCGTCATGCGCAACGATCCACATCTCGTAAGTCAGTTCGTCGATCACTGGCCCGGCGCGGACGAGCCTGCGCTCCTGATCGCCGATGAAACAGGGAAGCACGCCGCGGCCGGCACCGCCGCGGATGAGGTAAAACAGCATATGTGGCGTGTTCGTCCAGCTGGTGATCCAATAATCCGGCTGCTCGAAAGTCCATTTGTCGGCCGGCGTGACGGCGGTATCGGTGCCGAGCGAGATCCAGTTGCAATTCGTCTCGTCATAGCCGGCCGACTGATAGGCCGCATGCGCCACCTGGACCGAACGGCGGATGGCGACGTTGCCGCTCTCCGGCCGGCTATGGCTAATGGCGATATGCGCCTCGCGGTAAGTGAAATCGACGCCCGTGTCGCGGGTCTTGTAGCACATGCGGAAACTGTCCTTCGGCGTCCAGACGTTGGCCAGATGGTCGGCGATGAAGCGCGAGGTCCAGCTGTCGGCGGCCGTCGAGACGATCGGCAGCGTCAGCACCTCGCCGCGCCAGTCGGAGATCGCGCGCGCCGCATCCTGCATCAGCCGGACGCGATCGAGCAACGCCTGCCCATCCTTGGCCAGCAGATAGCCGGTAGGGCCGCGGCTGAACAGCGAGCGCCCCGTCACCCGTTCGAGCGCCAGCATGCGCCGGCCGATCGTCGGCGCGCTGAGCCCAGTGCGG
>NZ_JALBGX010000195.1:0-9657 GCF_023006465.1 Rhizobium sp. PRIMUS64
ACCTGGTCGGCGCCGCCGGCCTGACGGTTGCCGATGCGCTGCTGCTCAACCGGTTCGCCGATCGCAGCACGCCCTTATTCATCTCGCGCGCCGGCATCCGTCGCGCCGCGCAGGCGATGCTCGATGCCGCCGGCTTCAGCCTGCCGCTCGACCGTGATTTCGATGACCTCACCAGCGCCGATCGGCAGCTGGTGGCGATCGCCCGAGCGCTTGCCAACCGCGCCGATCTCCTCATCCTCGACGAGCCGACGGCGAGCCTTTCCGGAGAAGAAAGCCGCCGCCTCTTCGATATTCTGCTGAAGCTTCGCAGGCGAGGCCTGGCGATCCTCTATATCTCGCATCGTACCGCCGATCTCGAAGCCATCGCCGACCGCGCGCTCGTCATGCGCGGCGGCCGCGTCGTCGGCACTTTCTCGCGGCCGATCGATTTTTCGACCGCCATCGAGACGATGATCGGCCGCAGATTGGACGCGGCTCGGCCGGATGCGCGGCCTGCGACCGGTCCGGCGATTTTGGAGATGCGTGATATCAGCCTGCTCCCTGAAGCCGCTTCCTTCGATCTTTCATTGTATGAGGGCGAGGTGGTGGCGGTAACAGGCGTGCTCGGCGCCGGCAAGAGCCGGTTGCTCCAGGCGATCTTCGGCGTGACGGCGCTTGCCGGTGGGACAATGTTCCTCGGTGGCCGGCCCTATCGGCCGAAAAGCCCGGCCGAGGCGATCGCCGCAGGCGTGGCGATGGCGGCCGAAGACCGTCATCGTTCCTCGCTGATGCCACCGGCATGGCCCGGCCATTCGCTGTCGGCAACCATCAGCCTGCCGCATCTTGGCAAATGGTATCCGCACGGTTTCCTGGTCGGCGGCCGTGAACGACGCGAGGCCGAACAGGCAATCGCCCGTCTCGGGATCAAGGCCGCGGGTCCACTCGCCTCGGTCTGGTCGCTGTCCGGCGGCAACCAGCAGAAGGCGGTGATCGCCCGCTGGGAGGCGGAACCGAGCCGGCTGCTGCTGCTCGACGAACCCTTCCAAGGTGTCGACGTCGGCGCCCGTCACGACATCATCCGAGCAATCCGCGCCCGCACCGACCGGGCAACGCTGATCGCGACCTCCGACCCGGAGGAGGCCTATGAGGTGGCCGACCGCATCCTCGTCATCGACCGCCACGTGTTGAGGCCTGCGGCAGACGGGGCCGCTCTTGCCTCCGCCATCCAGGGAATATCCGCATGACGACGATCGACGACGACACTCTTCCACAGGCAAGCGCCCGGCCGAAGGCATCGCCGCAAGCCGATAACGGTCGTCTCGCAGCCCTCGGGGCGTTTCTCCGGGCGGGCGCGGTGTTCATCCTGCTGGCACTGCTCGTCGTCGGCTTCACCATCGCCCAACCCGCCTTCATCAATATCGCCAATCTGATGAGCATCCTGCAGGCGGTGTCCGTCGTCGCCATTCTCGGCGCCGGCGTCACCGTCACGTTGGCCGTCGGCGGTTTCGACCTGTCGATCGGCGCGGTCGCCGCATCGAGCGTGATGGCGGCGAGTTACGCGATGATCGTCTGGCATCTTGATGCCTATGCGACGGTACCGCTGGTGCTCACCTTTGGCGCCCTGATCGGCCTCGTCAACGCCTTCCTCATCGTGCGCCTGAAGGTGCCTGATCTGTTGGCGACGCTGGCGATGATGTTTCTGCTTTCCGGCCTGCAGCTGATCCCGACCGCCGGCCGATCGATTTCGGCAGGCCTCACCCTGCCCGACGGCTCGAAGGCGACCGGCGCCTACGACCCGGCCTTTCTGCTGATCGGCCGCTACAGCATCCTCGGCACCCTGCCCGTTTCCGTGGTGCTGATGGCGGTGGTCGCCGTCGCACTCTTCATTCTCACTGAACGCACCCGCATCGGCCGATTGCTGTTTGCGACAGGCGGCAACGAAGTCGCGACCCGGCTTGCCGGCGCGTCCACAGTTCGACTGAAGACGCTCGCCTATGTCATTTCTGGCACGCTGGCGGCGCTGGGCGGCATCGTCATCGCCGCCCGCGTCGGGCGTGGCGATGTCTCCTCCGGAGGTTCGCTGCTGATGGATTCGGTCGCCGCCGCGCTGATCGGTTTCGCCGTCTTCAACCTGCGGCGTCCAAACGTGCTCGGCACCATTGCCGGCGCCGTCTTCGTCGGCGTGCTGCTGAACGGTCTCACCATGCTGAATGCTCCCTATTACACCCAGGATTTCGTCAAGGGCGCCGTGCTCGTCGGAGCCTTAGCGCTGACCTACGGCCTCGGCCGCAGCAATCCCTAATTCCAAGGAAGAAAGACATGACCCGCGAAATCAGGCTGAACGCCTTCGACATGAATTGCGTTGGACACCAGTCGCCGGGGCTCTGGCGCCATCCGCGCGACAAGTCCTGGACCTACAAGGATCTCGATTATTGGGTGCATCTGGCAAAGACGCTGGAGCGCGGCAAGTTTGATGGGCTGTTTATCGCCGACGTGCTTGGCGTTTACGATGTGCTGCACGGCAATGTCGACGCCGCACTTCGCCATTCGGCGCAGGTGCCGGTCAATGATCCGCTGCAGCTCATCCCCACCATGGCCTATGAGACCGAACACCTTGGATTCGGCCTGACGGCGTCGCTCTCCTTCGAGCATCCCTATACCTTCGCCCGCCGCATCTCGACGCTCGACCATCTGACCAAAGGCCGTGTCGGCTGGAATATCGTCACCTCTTACCTCAACAGCGGCGCGCTCAATATCGGCCAGCCGGCGCAGACGAAGCATGATGACCGCTACGACCTCGCCGAGGAATATCTCGAGGTCTGCTACAAGCTCTGGGAGGGAAGCTGGGAGGACGGCGCCGTCGTTCGCGACCGCGAAAGCGGCATCTTCACCCATCCGGAAAAAGTCCATCCGATCCGCCATTCCGGCAAGCATTTCAACGTGCCCGGCATTCACTTGAGCGAACCCTCGCCGCAACGTACACCGGTGCTCTACCAGGCCGGCGCCTCCAGCCGCGGCAAGGATTTCGCCGGCGCCCATGCCGAATGCATTTTTGTCGCGTCCCCGTCGAAAGCCGTGCTGAAGCGTTACGTCGCCAATGTCCGCGAGGCGGCGGAACGGGTCGGCCGCAACCCGCGCGAAATCCTCGCCTTCAACCTGCAAACCGTGATCCTCGGCGAAACGGATGCGGAAGCACAGCGGAAGTTCAACGAATACCGCAAATACGCTTCCTTCGAAGGCGCGCTGACACTGATCTCCGGCTGGACCGGCATCGATTTCGGCCAGTTCGGGCCGGACGAGGTGCTGCGGCACCGTCATACCAATGCGGTGCAATCGGCCGTCGAAACCTTCACGACAATCGATCCCACCAAGGAATGGACGGTGCGCGAAATGGCCGACTGGGTCGGCATCGGCGGTTTCGGCCCGGTTTTCGTCGGCTCGCCGCAGACGGTCGCCGATCTGATGCAGGAATGGATCGAAGACACCGATGTCGACGGCTTCAATCTTGCCTATGCCGTGACGCCCGAAAGTTTCGAGGACGCGGTCGATCTGCTGGTACCGGAACTGCAAAAGCGCGGCGTCTACAAGACCGAATATGCCAAGGGAACGCTGCGCGAAAAGCTCGGGGGAGCAGGGCCGCGGCTCGTCGCGCCACATCCGGGCGCGGCCTATCGCAATCTCTTCGGCGAGCCGGCACGTGTCGCGGCCAACGGCTGAGCGAATAATGGCTGGGTGACAAAAAATATCTCGCCCAGCCCGACTATTCGAATCTAACCTCTATGACAATTTGCATTTCGCCCTGAATATGGGCACCCGAATTTCACCGATCAGGAGGGGTCATGACCGTATCATCTATCTCGCGGCGCACGCTGATGAAGGGCACCGCCCTGCTCCTTGCCTCGACGGCGCTCGCCCGGCAGGCGCTCGCGCAGACCGCGCCCGCCGGCGGCCGGCTGATCGTTGCAGCCGATTCCGAGCCGAAGAACCTCAATCCTGCCATCGTCGCCTCGAACGGCGTATTTTTCGTCGCAAGCAAGGTGATCGAGCCGCTCGCCGAAGCGTCGTTCGACGGCAAGGATGGGCTTTCGCCGCGCCTCGCCACCTCCTGGGAAGGCTCGGCCGATGGCCTCTCCGTCACCTTCAAGCTCCGCGACGGCGTCACCTGGCACGATGGCAAGCCGTTTACCTCGGTCGATGTAGCCTTCTCGGCGCTCAACGTCTGGAAGACGCTGCAGAATCTCGGCCGCCTGGTCTTTGCCAATCTTCAAGCCGTCGATACGCCCGACGATTACACCGCCATCTTCCGCTTCTCCAAGCCGACGCCGTTCCAGCTGATCCGCAACGCGCTGCCTGTCGTCACTAGCGTCGTCGCCAAGCACATCTTCGACGGCACCGATATCGCCACCAATCCGGCGAACAACACGCTGATCGGCACCGGTCCGTTCAAGTTCGCCGAACACAAGCCTGGCGAATATTACCGGCTGACGCGCAACGAGAATTATTGGGACAAGGACCAGCCGAAACTCGACGAGATCGTCTTCCGCGTGCTGCCCGATCGCGAAGCGGCGGGTTCGGCGCTCGAAGCAGACGAAATCCAGCTTGCCGCCTTCTCCGCGGTGCCGCTCGCCGATCTCGACCGCATTTCGAAAGTCGGCGGCATCAAGGTGATCTCAAAGGGCTACGAGGCTTTGACCTATCAGCTCGTCGTCGAGATCAATCATCGTCGCAAGGAACTGGCAGATCTCAGAGTCCGTCAGGCGATCGCGCAGGCGATCGACAAGAAATTCGTGGTCGACACGATCTTCCTCGGTTACGCCGCGGCCTCGACCGGTCCGGTGCCGAAGAATGCGCCGGAGTTCTATACATCAGATGTCGCGGCCTATGATTTCAACCCCGCAGCGGCGAACGATATCCTCGATAAAGCAGGATACAAACAGGGGGCAGACGGCAACCGCTTTACGCTGAAGCTCCGCCCCGCGCCCTATTTTAACGAGACCCGCCAGTTTGGCGATTACCTTCGCCAGGCGCTTGCCGTGATCGGTATCGATGCCGAGATCGTCAATGCCGATGCGGCCGCACATCAGAAGGCAGTCTATACCGACCACGACTTCGACCTCGCCGTCGGTCCGCCGGTCTTCCGTGGCGATCCGGCGATCTCCACCACCATTCTCGTCCAGTCCGGCACCCCTGATGGTGTGCCCTTCTCCAACCAGGGCGGCTACGTCAATCCGGAGCTCGACAAGATCATCAAGCAGGCCTCCGAGACGGTCGACACGGCGGCGCGCACCGATCTCTACCGCAAGTTCCAGCAGCTCGTCGTCGGCGATCTGCCGCTGATCAACGTTGCGGAATGGGGGTTCATCACCGTCGCGCGTGAAACCGTGCTCAACGTCGCAGACAATCCGCGCTGGGCCGTCTCGAACTGGGGCGATACCGCGCTGCAATCGTGATAGAATCGGCGGCAATTCTCTTCCAGAGGCCCTGTCCGGCGTGAAACGTGCAATCATCCTCCTGAGGCGCAGGGCGATCAGCAGCATTCCGGTGCTGCTGATCGTGGTGATCTTCACCTTTTTCCTGCTCGAAACCGCCTCGGGCGATGCCGTCGACGCCTATCTCGGCTCGATCGGCGGCGGCGATGCCGCACTTAGGCAGTCGCTGCGCGAGAGCTATGGCCTCGACCAATCGATGCTCGCGCGCCTTTGGCTCTATCTTTCCTCGCTCGCACGCTTCGATCTCGGCTGGTCGGTCGCCTTCAACAGGCCGGTCGGTGCGCTCATCGCTGAACGGCTGCCCAATACGCTGCTGCTGATGGGCAGTGCGACGGCGCTTTCCTTCGGTCTCGGCTCGGCGCTCGGCATCCTTGCCGGGGCGCGGCCGGGTGGCCTAAGGGACCGGCTGCTGTCGATCGGCTCGCTGATTGTTTACGCAATTCCGAGTTTCTGGCTCGGTCTGGTTCTGAGCATCGCTTTCTCGGTGAAACTGCGCTGGTTTCCGATCGCGGGCGTCGAGACGATCGCTTCCGGCAAGACGGGTTTTTCGCGCGCGCTCGATATCTCAGATCATCTGGTTCTGCCGGTGAGCGCACTGGCCCTGATCTATCTCGCCTTGTTCCTGCGGGTGATGCGCAGCGGTATGGCCGAGGCGTGGAAGCTGGATTTCGTGCTCTTCGCCCGGGCCAAGGGCCTGTCGCGCAGCCGCATCGTGCTGCGTCACGTGGCGCGTAATGCGCTGTTGCCGCTCGTCACCATGCTCGGGCTGCAATCGGCCGCCATGCTCGGCGGCAGCGTGGTGATCGAGAGCGTCTTTGCGGTCCCGGGTTTCGGGCGGCTGGCGCAGGAGGCGGTCAACGGCCGCGACGCGCCGCTGTTGATGGGCATCGTCGTCACCAGCGCCGTCCTGGTCATCTCGGTCAATTTTCTCGTCGATCTCGTCTATGCCGCGCTCGACCCGCGCATCGGCGCTTCGGAGGGCGGCGTATGAGCTGGCTGTGGCGACTGCTGCGCACGCCGGAAGGTGCGGCCGGACTGGCGATCCTTCTCGTCCTGCTTTTGGCCGGGCTGCTCGCTCCCGTCATTTCACCGGGCGATCCGCTGAAAATTGCCGGCCGCGCGCTGCTGGCGCCGTTCGCCGATCCGGCTTTTCCGCTCGGCACCGACCGTCTTGGCCGCGACGTCCTGGCGGGGCTGCTCTACGGCGCACGAACCTCACTTGCCGTCGGCCTGGCGGCGGCGTTTTCGGCCATGGTGCTGGGACTTTGCGTCGGCCTGGCGGCCGGTTTTGCCGGCGGACTCATTGACGAGGCGCTGATGCGGGTGGTCGACGCCTTCCAGATCGTACCGGCTTTCTTGCTCGCCCTTGCTTTCGTCAGCACGATCGGCGTGTCGACGCCCATTGTCGTCCTTGCCATCGCACTCGGCACCTGGGCCGATCCGGCGCGGCTGACGCGAGCGCAGGTGCTTGCAATCCGCGAGCAGGATTACGTCGCCTCGGCAAGGGTAGTCGGCATGCATCCGGCCGAGATCGCCTTCCGGGAAATCCTGCCAAACGCGTTGCCGCCGGTGCTGGCGCTCTCCGCCACCATCGTCGCCGGTGCGATCCTCACCGAGGCGGCGCTGTCCTTCCTTGGCCTTGGCAATCCCAATATCGCCACTTGGGGTTCGATGATCGCCGAAGGTCGCAGCGTGCTGCGTTCGGCATCCTATCTCTCAGTCATACCGGGCGCTGCGCTCGCCACGACCGTGCTCGGCGTCCATCTCTTCAGCGAGGGGCTCGGCAAGGTGCTTGGCGATGACGGTGTGAGGGCGACATGAGCGGCATTTTCTGCAGCCTGCGACAGCTTTCGGTCACCTATGGGCGCGACAGGGACGGCGCGGCCGCACTCGATGGCGTCGATCTCGATATCGTCGCCGGCGAAA
Source organism: Rhizobium sp. PRIMUS64 (assembly GCF_023006465.1). Lineage (NCBI taxonomy): Bacteria > Pseudomonadati > Pseudomonadota > Alphaproteobacteria > Hyphomicrobiales > Rhizobiaceae > Rhizobium > Rhizobium sp. PRIMUS64. The sequence continues at coordinate 7,395 of NZ_JALBGX010000195.1, forward strand.
GGCTGGCGATCATCGGCGAAAGCGGCTCCGGCAAGAGTACGCTCGCCCGCGCGCTTGCCGGCCTGCTGCCGGAAGGAGCGAAGGTCGGCGGCGAGATGCTCTGGCCCGGACTTGGTCATCCGCCGCGCGCGGGGCGCGATTTTGGCTTCGTCTTCCAGGACCCGGGCTCCAGTCTCAATCCTGTCCTGACGGTCGGCGAGCAGGTTGCCGAGGGCGCCAGGCGCCATCTCGGCCTCAGCTGGAAGCAGGCCTATGTCAGGGCCTGGGAATTGCTCGGCCGGGTGCGGATACCGCAGCCTGACAAGGCGATGCGTGCCTTTCCACATCAGCTTTCCGGCGGCCAGCGCCAGCGTGTGTCGATCGCGGCTGCCATCGCTGCGAAACCTGCTCTGCTGATCGCCGACGAGGCGACCAGTGCGCTCGACGTCGTCGTTCAAGCCGAGATCGTCCGCCTGCTCGACGGGCTGGTACGCGAGGATGGGATGACGTTGCTCTTCATCACCCACGACATCGCGCTTGCCTCCGGATTCGTCGATCGCATCGCCGTTTTCCGCAATGCCAAGCTGGTCGAGGCGGGCCCCGTCCGTTCAGTGCTTTCTGCGCCGAAAAGCGACTATACCGCCGCCCTCATCGCCAGCCATCGCGACCTCGCGACGCCACCGCTGATCGCGGAGGTGTTGCCATGAACGATGTGCTGCTTTCCGTCGAAAACCTATCGAAGGGCTTTTCTTCTGCCGGCAGGCAGGTTGCCGCTCTCGACAATGTGTCGCTGACGATCGCGCCTGGGGAAACGCTCGGTCTCGTCGGCGCCTCCGGCAGCGGGAAATCGACGCTGTCGCGCATTCTGCTGCGGCTTCTCAGCGCCGATGCCGGCTCGATCCGCTTCGAGGGAGAGGATTGGTTCGCTCTGAACGGCGCGTCTTTGCGCCGCCGGCGGGCGCGCATGCAGATGGTGTTTCAGGATCCGCTTGCGGCCTTCAATCCGTTGGCGACCGTCGGCACGGTGCTCGACGATCCGCTTCGCATCCACGGCATCGCGGCGAAAGACCGACGCCCGGGCGAGATCGTCATGCTTCTCGAACGTGTCGGCCTGCCTGTCGATTATGCCGACAGGCCAGTTCGCGCACTCTCCGGTGGCCAGCGGCAGCGTGTGGCAATCGCGAGGGCGATTGCGACACGGCCCTCGCTGCTGGTGCTCGACGAGGCGGTCTCGGCTCTCGATGTGACCGTCCGCGGCCGGATCCTCGAGCTCCTGGTCGATCTGCAGAAAGAACAGGGCATTGCCTGTCTGTTCATTTCGCACGATCTTGCCGTGGTCCGGGCCGTCTCCCACCGCATCGCCGTCATGGATGGCGGGCGGATCGTCGAGACCGGTCCGGCAGCGGCGGTCGTTGCGGCGCCGCAATCCGAGGCTGCCCGTGCGCTCGTTGCCGCCGTCCCCCGTCTCGTGACCGATCCCTGCTGAAGGAAGTATCCATGTCCGATCTTGGTTGGAATCCCCTGCATGGCGTGCCCTCCTATCCCGCGGAGCGCTACGCCGTCCTTGCCGACAGAATCGGCGGCATCTTGCGCAGCCGCAACGATATATTGCTGGTGCAGGCCGAGGCGGTGGTGGCGCTGGAGGCGGCTGCCGTCAGCCTTGCGCGCCCGGGCCTCACAGCACTCAACATCGTCACCAGCCTCTATGGCGGCTGGTTCGGGCAATGGCTGCGGCGGGGCGGTGCGACGGTCGCCGATATCGTCGCCGAACCGGGCCTGCCGATCGAGATCGAAGCAGTCGCCAAAGCGCTCGACGCCGGTCCTCGCATCGATGTGCTCGCTCTTGTGCACGCGGAATCTGCAAGCGGCATCCTCAACCCCCTGCCCGAGATACTGGCGCTTGCCCGGGCCCGCGGCATCGTCACCATCGTCGATGCAGTGGCCTCGGTCGGCGGTCATGGTTTCGAAGTCGACGATCTCGGCATCGACATTGCGGTTGTCGGCCCGCAAAAGGCGCTCGGCGGGCCTGCCGGCGTGTCCGCACTCTCGGTCAGCCACCGCGCCTGGGATCTGATCCTGACGGATGGCGCACCGTGCGATTCGATCTTGTCGTTGGCCGATCTGAAGACCTGGGTCGACAGCGGCCGACGCGGCCTGCCGGGAACGCCGGCGCCGCTGGAATTCTTCGCGCTGGAAACGGCGCTCGACCGCGTCGAGGCCGAAGGCCTGGAGAATATCGTCGCCCGCCATGCGCTGGCGGCATCGGCGACACGGGCGGGGCTTG
>NZ_JALBGX010000196.1:0-9626 GCF_023006465.1 Rhizobium sp. PRIMUS64
CGCCGCGCGTTTCGCCGATCCGCACCGCTTCGGCGATCGCCGGAAAGCCGCCGACGCCCGACGCGATGATCGTTGCCGTGCGTTCGCGCTCGCCTTCGTCGGTCGGCATCCAGCCTGCCTGCTTTACCGCTTCTTCCGTCGCCGCCATGGCGAAGTGGATGAAGCGGTCCATCTTCTTCTGGTCCTTCGGCGTGATGTAACGGTCGGGATCGAAACCAGCGTCTGCATCTTCAGCGATGCTAGGAACTATACCACCCACCTTGGCCGAGAGTTCGCCGACGATATCCTCCGCCAGCACCCTCAGCCCGGATCCGCCGTCGAGAAGGCGCTTCCAGGCGGGCTCGACGCCGGTTCCGAGTGGCGAGACAAGTCCCATGCCGGTGACAACGATGCGATCCATTGTATTTTCCTCCGACAGCGCCACGCGTCTTTCAGACGCGCGAAGGACGCTGTAACTTTTTGAATTAATGCATCATTTCATCCGCAAATCGCTTCCGATTTTGAGGATGAAATGATGCATCAGGCGTCGATGCCGAGATACCAGGCGCGCATGCGGGCGATCCGCTCGTGCACTTCATCATCGGCGGCGGGGCCTGCAAGCAGGCTGGTGTTTTCGGGTGTCATTTGTTCGCCGGTCCGCGCATCGACCAGCATCGTCTCGCGCTCTCTGCCGGAAGCGGCATCGCCCAAGAGAAAGGCCAGGTCCTCTGCGGGGATGTGCCGGCTTCCCCAGGAAAACAGCGTCATCAGAACAGGAAAGAAATCACGGCCCTTGTCCGTCAGCAGATATTCGTAGCGGGCAGGGCGCTGATGGTAGAGCCGCCGTTCGAACAGCCCCTTTTCCGTCAGATGTTTGAGCCGCCGCGTCAGGATGTTCGGCGCCACGCCGAGGCTTTTCTGGAATTCGTCGAAGCGCGAAAGCCCCTGGAAGGCGTCACGCAGGATCAGCATGCTCCACCAGTCGCCGACGCTGTCGAGCGCGCGCGCCGCCGGGCATTTGAAATCGCTGAAGCTTGTTCGCTGCATGGCTGCTGTCATTATAGCAGTGACTATCATCATGCAAGTTACTATCTGGCGTCGCCCCCGAAAATGCGGGCGAGCAGAATTCCGGTGACGAGCATGCCGACCGCCACGAAGATCGTATCGCCCGGCGTGCCGATATAGAGCGGCCCGACATTGGCAAAGAGCAGGAAGGCGACGAGGAAATTCGCCCAGCCCCAGATGACATTGGCCGTCGGCGAGCCAAGCTTTGCCCCTTGCGCAAATGGGATGCGGAACGGCCTGCCACTGACGCCGTTGACGAAATGTGGGACGCCGTTGGTCAGAAATGCCGCGGCGATGAGATGGGCGATATAGGCGATCCAGGGCAAAGGCTTCTCCTGAGCTGCACGAGTGGCGTCAACGGAGAATGTGGCCGGGATTTCGGCTCCGGCAAGAGGAGGAGGCGCGACCGCCCGTGACGCTGTAGGCCCGCCGCCTGAAAGGCGACGGGCCGACCGGGTCAGACAAGCAGGATGTCTTTGAAGTGAAGTGCTGCGGAATTATCGAGATCCGCGACATGGATGGCCGCGCCCGCTGCGCTTCCATCTGCGTCAAAGGATAGAATGCCGCTCGCCTGATCGTAGATCAGCTTGTCATCAGCCTCCAGCGCTTTCGTTCCCAGCACGAAATTCTCATCCGAAAATCCGGATAGGCTGAGCGCGGCGAAAATCGAATGATCGAGCATCAGCTTGTCGCCCGCCGCGGAGGAAAAATCCCGGATCTTGTCGACGCTGACATTGTCGGGCTTCACATCGAAGACGAAGGTATCGCCTCCTCCGCCACCGGTGAGCGTGTCTGCACCGGCTTTCCCGAACAGCTTGTCATTGCCGAGACCGCCGGTCAGCTGGTCGGCGCCTTTGCCGCCATTGATCGTGTTGCTTCCGTCGTTGCCGGTGAGCACGTTGGCCGTGTTGTTGCCTGTCGCGCTGAGATTGGCCGTGCCGGTCAAGGCGAGATTCTCGATCGTTCCGGCGGTGTGCTTCTGGTCGGCCAGGTTGAACGAGGTCGAAGCCTTGACGGTGTCCTTGCCGGCCCCGCCTGTTTCATCGGCAAAATCGCCGGCATTGTCGACCACATAGGTATCGTTGCCGGCGCGCCCCGACATATGGTCCGCGCCAGTACTTCCGTCGAGAATATTGTTGCCGGAATTACCGACGAGAGTGTTTGCCAGGCCATTTCCCGTGCCGTTCAGATTGGCCGTGCCGGTCAGCGTCAGGTTCTCGACGTTTCCGATCGTGTGCGTCGTATCCTTGAGGCTGAAGCTGATCGACGACATGACGGTATCCGTCCCGCCACCCCGGCTTTCGTCGACGATTTGAGCGGAGTTGCTCACGGTGAATATGTCGTTGCCGGTGCCGCCATAGATATGGTTGGTTGCCGGCGGCGGGCTGGCACTGCCGCCTCCGATGTCGATGATGAGGGGATGGTCGACGACGTCAAGCGTCAGGGACGAGACGTTGCTGAGGCTTTTGATCGCCGTCGTTCCGGTCAGAGGGTCGAAGACCTTCACGGAGCCGAAGGATGCGCCGAGATTGACCTTGACGCCTGTCGTCGCGGCCTGGATGGCCGTGTCGGTGGACTGGTTCCAGATATCGGGCTCGTTCCAGATGATGATCTGGTAGCTTCCGTCCGATTTCTCCGTCAGCAGGCTGCGGGCCGAGGACGGCATGCCGTCGATCGAATAATTGAGGGTCCCCGCGCTGAAACTTGCCTTCTGAGCGCCGTCGTCCGCAAGGATTTCCGTTAGATTATGGATCGCCGTCGCAGCCGGCTTGGCCGAATAGTCGAGATGAAAAAGGCCGAAATGCTTTTCCTGATTGGTGCCCTGAGGATCGGAATAGGCATCCAGCAGCTCGTAGATGAATGTATTTTTCGATCCGAGTGCGGCGCCGTCCATCAGCGTGTTGAGCAGGAGCTTTGCCTGCGTCGCTTCACTGACGCCTTCCCAGCCGCCATTGGTGTCGGCAGTCAGCGAGGTGTGGTAACCGGTCTCGGTGATTGCCAGGGGCTTGCCCGGATCGGCAGCGCGCTGAACGCCGGATTCTCGGGAAAGCCACGAGTACGGCTGGTCGCCATCCTTCGCATAGGTATGGATCGTCGTGTAGTCCGAGGCGGAAGCGACGGTATATCCGGTAAAGCCGAGGACCGGGATATTTTTCAACAAGGGATCGGCGTTGACGGCGGCTGAGAGGTCCTTCTGATAGGCGACCGCTGCTGCCTGCCCGCTCAGGCCGTGATAGCTGACCGGCCAGTTGTTGACTTCGTTCGGGCCTTCGATGCCGACGACCGACCCGGGATGGGCCTGCACGAAATCATGCAGCCGCTGGGCCACGGTGGCGGGGTCAACTTCCCGCTGGGCGCTGAAGACGAATTGCACGCCGGCCTCTGCCGCATCGCCGAGATGCGTTTGGCCGTTGGGATCGGAAGCGGAGTTGGGGGCGTGATCGCGAACCGTATCAAGGCCAAGATAATCGAGAGCCTTAACAACTTCTCCGACATTGGAATATTTTCCGTCGGTGTAGTCGATATGCGTATCAATTCCAAAGGAACGAACAATATCGTTTATTCTAACGGCTTGAGCCATAAGCTTTTCTCCCGGTTTACGAGGGAAGTGGCAATGGGAATGAATCCCCATTTGTTGGCGCCAATTCGATTTAATACACGAGGAGGGTCGTGCGGCGATGACTCGTTATCCATGATATATTGTTGCGAATGTGGCTCAATTCGGATTGTATTTATTATGTAATCTGCGCTTGCATTTTTTTGTTAGGCATGGCTGATCATGCGCGAGTGGGACGGCCCATAGGCAGAGTCTGGCGAAATCCGACATGGTTTTGGAGGATGCGATGACCGTCAATGTTCAATTCCGGTTTCGCAGCGGCTTGCCATTATTGGCGTTCGACAATGTCCGTCTCCGCGGAAGTTGGGACGAGCAAGGTCACCCCTCGAATGATTGGACGTCTGTTCCTATGCAGCGCTCTCGTGACGAGGATGGCTATGATGTCTTTGTCATCAGGGTTCCCTTTCCCGATGACGAGATCGGCACGCATTTTCGATGGGGGATCGAACTGGGTCGACCCGGCGCTTCAAGCCTGTGGGCGATCGCCGGCGAATTGGACGACGAGGCCTCGTCGCGTCGCGAACGCTCGTTCGATCTCCAGCAGGGGATCGGGCCGCAGACCTATTATCTGACATGGATCGGCCGCCTGGGAGCGAACCGGGTTGAAAAGCGCGGCGCTGCCGATGGCATCCGCTTTTCGGTCTGGGCGCCGAACGCCCGGGATGTCTTGCTGGTCCTGGCCGATCCGGCCATCGGCTATATCGCCGATGACGGCACCGGAGCGGTCGCAACCATCAAAATGCGAAGAACCGTCGACGGATTCTGGATCGCCGAAACCGGCGACGATGATGGCCTTTTAGATTTCGACAGCATGGTCGGCACGCCGTACATGTACCGCGTTACCAAGGATGATGGATCGCTCGCCTACCGCACCGATATCTGGTCCCTCATGCAGATTGGCGCCGGAGACTTCGATCCCGATGGAGCAACCTATCACGGATCGCCGGCGGCATTGGACGGACCGCAAAGCTGTTCGGTCGTCTGCGACCCGAAGCGGGTGGTGCTCCCGTCCGGGCAGGAGCTTGCCGCCGAGGCGTTCTGGGCTGACGAATTCGCCGGAGGTCGAAAGCTTCCGGATCGGCTCGAGGATCTGGTGATCTATGAACTGCACGTCGGCGCCCTCGGTTTCGGCAAGGCCGCGCCCGGCACGCTTGATGATGCCATCGCCTTCGTCGAGCATCTCTCAGCGCTCGGCGTCAACGCCGTGGAATTGCTGCCGATCGCGGAATTCGAGACCCGGGCCAACTGGGGCTACGGCACGTCGCATTTCTTTGCCGCCGACCAGGGGGCTGGCGGCACCGACCGGCTGAAGATGTTCGTCAAGGTCTGCCACCAGCGCGGCATCGTTGTCATCCTTGATGTCTGTTACAACCATTTCGATCCGGATGGAGAGCGGGCGCAATGGGCCTATGATTCCAACGATCACACCCGCAATATCTACTATTGGTATGAGGGAGATCCCGGCGACTACGCCGATCCCAGAGGCGGCTACATCGACAACATCTCCACGGGGTGGGCGCCTCGCTTCGATGAGGAAGCCGTCCGCCAGCTTTTCATCTCGAGCGCTGCATTCCTCGTCTCCGTCTGCCATATCGACGGTTTCCGGCTCGATCAGACGAGTTCGATCCATCAATATCCGGTTCTGCATGCCGATGGCCGGCGTGCCGATCGGGCCGCCGCTTTCGGCGCCAAATTCCTGAAGCAGTGGACCCGCACGATGCGGCTGATCAAGCCACAGCTTTTCCTGACGGCCGAAGACTATTCGGATTGGTCGGCGATGACGGAACCAAGCCTGACCGGCGACGGACTCGGCTTCGATGCCACCTGGTACGGCGATTTTCATCGCAACCTCGTCGAATATCACGGCGGCGCACAGGCGCAGCTGTTGAAGAATGCCGGTTTCGGAGACAAGCGGGCTTTGACCATGTCGTCTTTTGCCGGCGCATTGCAGACGAGCGCGCGATCCAAGGTGGTCTACAACCAGTCGCATGACGATTGCGGCAATCGTGAAGGATCGGCACGAACGGCGGTTATTGCGGTCAATTTCGCGCCTGTTGTCGGCGAGACCCGGGCATGGGCGGAGGCGAGATCGAGGTTCGCAGCGGCGATGACGCTGCTGTCACCTGGGACGCCGATGTTTTTCATGGGCGAGGAAATCGGCGCCCAGAAGCCCTATCGCTACAATGATTTCCTCGAGAACCGGGAGAATATTCTCGGCGAAGCGGATGGTGACGGGGCAGGGATGATCAGCTGTTATCGCGATCTGATCGCGCTCAGCATCCACCAGGACGCCATTCGCTCGCGCAATATCGCCATTCCCCTGGTTCACGACGAAAATCGCGTGATCGCGTTTCATCGATGGGACGACGGCGAGGATTTCCTCGTTGTGGGGTCGCTGAACGACGCTCCCTTCGAACACGGCTACCGGCTGCACAGCGAACGTCTGGGGGATGATCTCTGGGAGGAGATCTTCAATACCGATGCTCACAAATATGGCGGCTGGAACGTCGGCAACGGCGGCGGAAGAATTCGAGCCACAGCAGGAGTGCTCGATGCCGTGCTGCCGGCATCAGGCGTTCTGGTCTTTCGCAGGCTGTGACGCGCCTCGCCCGGAACGGTCAGACGAAGCCGAACGGCAGATTTTCGACCTTCCTGTCTTTGCCGTAGTCGCGCTCATGCGGCGAGCGGCGGCGGCCGTCGCCGCGAGCGGACAGATCGATGCGGTTTTCGGCGAAGATCCCATCGGGCCAGGTGCCTGTGTCATGGCAATCGGCATCGAGCTTGGGGGCAAGAATTTTCAGGATCATTGGGTTCCTCCACGGCGCACCATCAACACTCGGAAAGGCCGTCTGGTTCCGTTTATAAACCCCGAATTATTAATAAATTAACCATAAAGCTTAAGAGCAAAGGTATCGCCGCATCGATCCCGTCATTCTCGCAAGTGACGCTAGTGGACGATTGATGACGAGGACATCGATGCCAGCATCCCTTCGGTCGCGCGGATCAGCCGCGCTGCGCGCGCCATCACCTCGGCCCCGGCCTCCGTCTCGGCAATCGCGGTTGCCATACTGTCCAGCCCGTCGGCCACCTGGAGCAGCTTGGGTAGCATGTCGGCTCGTCCGACCGCTTCGGTCGATCTGGCGAGCTTACGCAGCGCCTCCGAATAGCTCGATATCAAAGCGAGTCTCTCGTCTGCAGGAATATTGGAGAACGAGCGTTTCTCGGAAGGCGACAGCGGCAATTTCGGCATGGATGCGACATGTTGAACTGCGTGTGAACTCGAATAGTCGCTTTTTGTTCCGAGCTGGCCGATTATCCCGAGGACCGATCGCTTGCTTTGAAATGGAACTCCGGAGCTTGCTTGCCGTTGAGATGCATGAACACAGGAGGTTTCCATGCAGTTGATCGATACGCGAGTGACACAGGCCGGCGACATTTTCACCGTAGAATTTTTAGGCGAGGGAGGAGAATCGATTTCCGTCAAAATTGATAATTCTCACGGCGAGCTCGACGATACGACGGCGGTCGATCACGCCAAGGTCATGATGGTTCAGCTGACCTCTTTTGCCGACCGTGAAGCAGATGGCAGCATCAACCGTTACGATGCCTTGAGCAACGGCAATTTCGACGAAGGCAGCAAGGGTTTGATCGGCCAGCCGAGTGCGCGTTCGGCCGGCGACAGGCAAACGCTGGAGGAGGAGCTCAACGAGGGCCTCGAGGACAGCTTTCCTGCAAGCGACCCGGTCTCGGCAACGGTGTCGTCCATTCCCGCCAACGCGCCACGGCATTGATTTCGCCGCGATCTCAATTCCAAATGCAGGCGAAGGCTGCCCCGGTTTCCGCGGGCAGCCTTCTTCTTACATGACAGATTGATGTCGAAACTGAGAAACAGCTGAAAACATCAGGTGTGTGATTGACATGGGAGCCTTCTAGAGAGGGCACGAGAAGGGGGCGCGGGTGACGCGCTGCCGACGTCTCGGAGACGCGCCCATGAAAATCATTCAGATCACCGACACCCATTTCAGCCCCGACAAGCCGCATTTCAACGGCAACTGGGCGCCGCTTCTGACCTGGATCGAAGAGACCGGCGCTGACCTGATCGTCCATACCGGCGATCTCACCGTCGACGGCGCCGACAAAGACGCAGACATCACCTTTTCGATGGATCTGATGCGCCAGGTGTCGATCCCGATGCTGATCGTCCCCGGCAATCACGATGTCGGCCACCTCAAGGGATCGGACCAGCCTGTCAATGCCGAGCGGCTGTCCCGCTGGCGCAGCCTTGCCGGCGACGACCGCTGGCTGGAGGATGCGGCCGGCTGGCGCTTCATCGGATTGAACTCATTGCTTCTCGGTCATGAGGATGACGAGGAGGAGGCTCAGTTCGAATGGCTCCACCGGGCGCTTTCAGACAGGGGAGGCCAGCGCGTGGCGCTGTTCGCGCATAAGCCGCTCTTCGTCGATGCCCCCGACGAAGGCGATACCGGATATTGGAGCGTTCGCCCGGCTCAGCGCCGGCGGCTCTATGATCTGATCGCGGCTCATGACGTGGCGCTATTTGCGAGCGGCCATCTCCACTGGGCCTGGCAGGGGCGCTTTGACAATACCCAGCTGACATGGGGTCCGTCGGCCGCCTTCATCATCGACAAGATGGAGCGCGAGATGCCGGGCGAACGCCTGATCGGCGCAGTCGTCCACAAATTCGATACGAGAGTTGAAAGCACGGTCGTTGCCGTTCCCGGCATGACCGCATATGTGCTCGACGATGTCGTGCACGAGGTCTATCCCCAGGCGGTGAAGCAGCGGGAACCCGTCGAATGAGCGCGCTCTCGCTTCGCGGCATCACCAAGGCTTTCGGCGGCAACCAGATCCTCGATGGCGTCAGCCTGGATGTCGGAGCCGGTGAATTCATCGCGCTGGTCGGCCCTTCCGGCTGCGGCAAGAGCACGCTGCTGCGCGTCCTTGCCGGCCTCGATCATGCCGACCGCGGCGAGATCCTCATCGGCGGGCAGGACATGTCCGGCGTTCCGGCCGCCGACCGCAACATTGCCATGGTCTTTCAGTCCTACGCGCTCTATCCGCATCTGACGGCGTTACAAAACATTGCAGTGCCCTTAGCGATGCGCCGGCTGTCGAGAATGCAGCGGCTGCCCTTCATTGGGTCGTTGATGCCGGGCCAGCGCGCCACCCGTGCGGCGATTGCCCGCGACGTCAGGGATATGGCGACATCACTGAAGATCGATCACCTGCTCGACCGCAAGCCCGGCCAGATGTCAGGCGGCCAGCGCCAGCGCGTGGCGCTTGCCCGCGCCATGGTGCGCCAGCCGAGCATCTTCCTGATGGACGAGCCGCTCTCCAACCTCGACGCCAATCTGCGTGTCCACGCCCGCGGCGAGATCGTCGACCTGCATCGCCGCGCCGGCGTGCCGACGCTCTATGTCACCCACGACCAGGCGGAAGCGCTGTCGATGGCAGACCGCGTCGCCGTGATGATGGGCGGAAAGTTGCTGCAGATATCAAGCCCTGAGGTCATCTATGACGATCCCACCCATATCGAGGTCGCCCGCTTCATCGGCCAACCGCGCATCAACCTGCTGCCGGCCTTTGCCGAAGGCGGCGTCATTCTCTGCGGCGGCCTGCGCCTGACTCTTGAAAATGCACCCGACAGAAAGATGCCGGTCACGATCGCCATTCGCCCCGAATTCGTCTTTCTTTCCAAAAACCGGCATGACGGCCTCGCCGCCCGGATCGAACGCGTCGAATTCCTGGGCTCCGAAGTCATCCTCCATTGCCGGCTCGAAGCGATCGGCGAGACTATCGTCGCCAAGGTTCAACCGTCGGAAGCCTCCGGCCTTGTTGCCGGCGATTCGGTCGGGCTGCGGCTTTCGCCCGGCCGTACGCTGATCTTTGCCGAGGACGGCAGCCGGCTGCCCGGCGGCGTTGCTGCTGGTGATGCCTGGCTCGG
>NZ_JALBGX010000197.1:0-9553 GCF_023006465.1 Rhizobium sp. PRIMUS64
CCTCCTCGGGCAAGCTCGTGCCCCAGAGCCGCATCAGCCCACGCAGCGTCGCGGCCGCATCGGCCGAGCCGCCGCCGATGCCGGAGGCAACCGGTAGATTCTTTTCGAGCTGGATACGGACGGGAAAGGCGAGGGGACCGATCGCCTCGCGCAGGAGATCGCGCGCCTTCAGCACCAGGTTAGTGCCGCCGTCGCCGGCAAGTGTTTCGCCGAAACGGCCAGACAGGGTAAATTCGTCGGTCGGCGACGGCATGAAGTCCAGCCGGTCGCCATGATCTGCGAAGGTCACCAGCATATCGAGCAGATGATAGCCATCCGGCCGCCGGCCCGTCACATGCAGGGCCAGGTTGATTTTGGCGCGAGCTTCCTCGGAGATGCTGGAGCATGATGCCGAAAAGTCTGAGCGGTTTTCGGACGACATCATGCTCTACTTCTTTGATCTCGAAGCGGCCAAGCCCTCTTCAGGGCCCTCTTCAGGCAAACGTCCCGCCCGTCAGGATTTCTTGTCGACCGGCGGCGGGATGACGGGTGCCGGATCCGGCTGCTTCTTGTCGGCCGCCTTGGCATCGTCGCTGGCGGGAGGCAGGCCGTTGGCGACCTTGTCCTTGATCTTCGGAATTTCGGCGGCTTCAGGCTCCGAGCTGAGCGCCCGGTTCCACTGGTAGACAGCCTCGAGCTTGCGCCCGACGCGCCAGTAGGCATCGCCGAGATGGTCGTTGATCGTCGCGTCGCCGGCCTTGATCTGTGCGGCCCGTTCCAGCTCGTCGACGGCATCGTCGAAGCGGTTGAGGCGGAAATAGGCCCAGCCGAGCGAATCGATGATGTAACCATCGTCAGGGCGAAGATCGACGGCCTTCTTGATCATGCCGAGACCTTCGTCGAGGTTCCGGTTCATGTCGATCCAGGAATAACCGAGATAGTTCAGCACCTGCGGCTGGTCGGGATTGAGCTCCAGCGCCTTGCGGAAGTTCGGTTCCGCCTGGTCCCACTTCTTCAGCCGCTCATAGGCGATGCCGCGCTGGAAGAAGACGCTCCAGTTGGCGCGGCCGGGAATGGGGCCGATCGCATCGACGGCCTTGTCGTAATTGGTGGCCATCGCCTCGTAGTCCTTGGCGTCGGAAAGCACGCTGCCATAGGCGAGGTAACTGCGGATGTCCTTCGGGTCGGAGGCGATCAGCGCCTGCAGGTGCTTGCGCGCCTCATCCACCTTGCCGCCCTGGGCAAGGGCAAGGCCGAGCTGCAGCTCGGAGATGCGCCGCATCGGTGAATTCTCCGGCACTTTCTTGTAGAGCGCGATGGCGCGGTCCATCTGGTTCTGCTTCTCGGCAATGCCGCCGAGCAGCACCAGCGTATCGGCGCTGTTCGGATCGAGCGCATTGGCCGTCTGCAGGTAAAGCGAGACGATATCCTCGGCGCCGTCGCGGTTCAGCGCGCCGCCGACGGAGAAGAGCACGCCGGCAGCCCCTTCTTCGGCCGTCTTGACCTGCTGTTCCTGCTTCTCGTTCTTTTCGACGCTGTCGCGCAGCGCATTCAGCGGTGCGTAGTTCGGCAGCAGGTTGTCGCCGACGGAAACGGCGTCGAGCGCCTTCTGCTTGTTGCCTTGTGTTGCTTCGAGGCGGGCAAGCGCCATCACCGCCCGCATGAAGGTATCGGGCGCCGTCGCTCCGCCTTCCTTGTCGAGCACGGCATCGTTCAGATGCTGGCGGGCGGACTTCACGTCGCCGATGGCGATGGCGATCGCGCCGGCATTGTAATTCTGAAAGATGCGGAACCAGTCCGGCCCCTTCATCTTCTCGACCATGGCGAGCGCTTCCTTGCCGCGGCCGGCGCCGACGCGGGCCCAGGCGAGCAGCAGGTCGTTCATCATCCGGTCGAGATCGTTCGGCCCCTTATATTTCAGGATGGACTCGGCGGTCTTGTAGTCGTCGCGACGTACGGCATCCATGCCGCGCACGATCGTGGTGATGCGCTCGACGGAAGGATCGCCCTTCAGGTCGTTGGCGTATTTGACGCCCTCCTTGATGTCGCCATTGAGCAGCAGCGAGATCATCAGCCGCTGGCGAATCTCGGGATTGCCGGGCTCGATCTGCAGCGCCTTCTTGTAGAGCTCGATCGCCGTTTCGTAGTCATGATCGACATCGGCCGTACGCGCGGCGAGGAAGGCGCCGGAGAAACTGGTAACGCTATCGGCATCAAAGTGAGCGGCCGTGCCGGCATCGTCTGCCTTGGCCGCATCCTCGGCGTTCACGCCGCCGACACTGCCCAGCGAAAGGACAGCTGCAAGCGCTGCGCTCGTAAGAAGACGGATGGCAAGTCTCTGCCGCATTAGGAAACCTTTCTTCGACAGCGTCCCGACAATAGTGCCGGCCGCAAAACAAGTTGCGATCACTGATTCATAACAGGATGGCTTTTTTGAAGCGGCGCCGCAAGAAAATCAGCCTGCGATCAAGGACGTTTGATCAATTGACGCGCTCGATGCAGAAGTCGATCACTTCCATCAGGGCGGATTTCCACACCGTATCCGGAAGCGGCGCAAGCGCGTCTCGCGCGATCGTGCCATAATGGATCGCGCGGCCGATCGTGTCGCTGAGCGTGCCATATTTGGTGATCAGCCCCAGCGCTTTTTCGAGGTTGGCGTCGGTGCTGTTGCCGGCTTCAATCGCATCGCGCCAGAATGCGCGCTCGTCCTCGGTGCCGCGGCGATAGGCGAGAATAACAGGGAGGGTGATCTTGCCCTCGCGGAAATCGTCGCCGACATTCTTGCCGAGATCGGCAGCCTTGCCGCCGTAGTCGAGCGCGTCGTCGACGAGCTGGAAGGCGAGCCCCAGATTCATACCGTAGGATTTCAGCGCATTGCGGCCGGAGCGGCCGGCCTCTGCGACGATCGGCCCGACTTCGGCGGCGGCAGCAAAGAGAGCCGCCGTCTTGGCGCGAATGACGGAGAGATAATCGTCCTCGGTCGTCTCCATGTTCTTGGCGACCGAAAGCTGCAGCACTTCGCCTTCGGCAATCACGCAGGCGGCGGAAGACAACACGTCGAGCGCATCGAGCGAGCCGACATCGACCATCATGCGGAAGGCCTGGCCGAGCAGGAAGTCGCCGACCAGCACGCTTGCCTGGTTGCCCCAGATCATCCGCGCTGTCGGCTTGCTGCGGCGCAGATCGCTTTCGTCGACGACGTCGTCATGCAGCAGTGTCGCCGTGTGCATGAACTCGACTGATGTGGCGAGCTTGACGTGGTTTTCGCCCCTGTAGTCGAACAGCGAGGCGGAAGCCAGTGTCAGCATCGGCCGCAGCCGCTTGCCGCCGGACGAGATCAGATGGTTCGCCACTTCGGGGATCATCTGCACGTCGGAGCCGGCCTTGGACAGAATGAGCTGGTTCACTCGCTCCATGTCCGCCCTGGTGAGATCGACCAATGGCTTGATGGATGCCAGTTTGTTTTTGCTTTCTTCAAGCGGTATGACCACGCCCAACGACCCGGACTCCTGTTCATTCTTTGCACCTGACAATAGAAAGGGGCGATGGACGCGGCAAGGGGTGAATTGTCGCGCTGAGCGAAATTGGAAGGAAAACGACGGCAAATGCATGAGCTTATCCGCGCCAACGACCCCGTTCTGCTGTCTTATGCCGAGAGTTTGATGAAGGATGCGGGAATTCACTGCTTCATCGCCGACCAGGGCATGAGCGTGCTGGAAGGCTCGCTCGGCATGCTGTCGCGTCGCCTGCTGGTGGATGAGGAGATGGCCGATCAGGCGCGCCGCATCCTCACCGATGCCGGTCTCGGCGGCGAGTTGCGCGAGCGGAAGTGAGCTCCGATGACCGGGGAAACCGCTGACACCATCGATGCCTTTCATCGCGGCGCCTTTCATGTGGTGCAGCCGAAGGGCAGGGGCCATCGCTCCGGCATGGATGCGATGCTGCTTGCGGCTCTGGTCGCCGACGATCGCCCGGTCAGGGTTGCCGATCTCGGCGCCGGCGCCGGTGCTGCCGGCCTTGCCGTCGCCTCGCGGCTTGCCGATTCACAAGTGGTGCTCTTCGAGCGCTCGGCCGAGATGGCCGATTATGCCCGCCGCAGCATCCTCTTGCCCGACAATGCCCATATCGCCAACCGCGTCAGCGTCGTCGAGGCCGATGTGACGCTGACCGCCAAGGCGCGCAACGATGCCGGGCTCACCGATGAAAGCTTCCACCATGTCATCATGAACCCGCCCTTTAACGACGCCGGAGATCGGCGCACGCCGGATGCGCTGAAGGCCGAAGCCCATGCGATGACCGACGGCCTGTTCGAAAGCTGGATCCGCACCGCCGGCGCGATCATGATTCCAGGCGGGCAAATGTCGCTGATCGCCAGGCCCCAGTCGATCGCCGAGATCGTTGCAGCCTGCGGCCGGCGCTTCGGCGGCATCGAGATCACCGCTATCCACCCGCGTCCGGGCGAAAACGCCGTCCGTATCCTGGTGACTGGTATCAAGGGATCGCGGGCGCGGCTGTCGCTGCGCGCCCCTCTGATCATGCACGAAGAGGGGAGCCACAAGTTCTCCCCTCTCGTCGATGATTTCAACAATGGCCGGGCGGCCTACGCCAGGCTTTAGAGTGGTAAGTTCACGCTTTAGCCGGTGACAAAGTCGAAGAGCAGCTTGACGTTCAGCCCGGCGATGACGACCGCGATCAGATAGGCGATGCCGCTCAGCCAGCGGGGCGCCACCAGTTCGCCCATCTTCGCCTTGCTGGCGGTGAACATGACAAGCGGGAAGACGGCGAAGGAAAGCTGCAGGCTGAGCACCACCTGGGTGAGGATCAAAAGCTGCGCCGTGCCCTGGTCGCCGTACCAGATGGTGACGATCGCCGCCGGCACGATGGCGATGGCGCGGGTGATCAGCCGGCGTATCCAGGGCTTCAGCCGGATCTTCAGGAAGCCTTCCATGACGATCTGGCCGGCAAGCGTTGCCGTCACCGTCGAGTTGAGGCCGCAGCAGAGAAGCGCGATGCCGAAGAGCGTCGGCGCGATAGCGAGGCCGAGCAGCGGCGACAGCAGTGAATGGGCTTCGCCGAGTTCGACGACGTCGGTCTTGCCGTGCGCATTGAAGGCGGCCGCCGCAAGGATGAGGATCGAGGCGTTGATCAGGAGCGCGAAACACAGCGCCACCGTCGAGTCGATCGTCGCAAAGGTCAGCGCCTCCTTCTTTTCGGGAACAGTATGGCCGTAGGCCCGCGTCTGCACGATGCCGGAGTGAAGGTAGAGATTGTGCGGCATGACGGTCGCGCCGAGAATGCCGAGCGCCAGATAGAGCATCTCCGGATTGGTGACGATGTCGGTGGTCGGGAAGAAGCCGGTGAGGACGGCGCCCCACTGTGGGTCGGCAAGCAGGATCTGCACGCCGAAGCAGACCGCGATGACGCCGAGCATCGCGATGATGAAGGCCTCCACCCAGCGGAAGCCGAGCTTTTGCAGGAAGAGGATCACGAAGACGTCGAGCGCGGTGATCAGCACGCCGAGTTCGAGCGGGATGCCCATCAACAGATTGAGGCCGATCGCCGTGCCGATCACCTCGGCGATATCGGTGGCGATGATGGCGATTTCCGCAAGGGCCCAGAGCGGTACCGAGACATATCTCGGAAAGGCGTCGCGGCAAGCCTGCGCAAGATCGCGCCCGGAAGCGATCGCGAGACGCGCACAGAGCGCTTGCAGCACAATCGCCATCAGGTTGGAAAGCAGTGCGACGGTGAGCAGCGCGTATCCGAATTTCGAGCCGCCGGCGAGCGAGGTCGCCCAGTTGCCCGGGTCCATGTAACCGACGGCAACCATGTAGCCCGGCCCGGCGAAGGCTGCTGCCCTGCGCCACCTCGAGCTGTGACGCCCGGTTCCGACGGTGCGGTAGACATCGGAGAGCGATCCCTCTCCGCGTTCGTGCCGCCAGCCGCTCTTTGCATTCGGATTGAGGACGTCCATGCGATTTCCACCTGTTTTATCGTCAGGGCACTATGACGAATTAGAATGATAATGCAAGTCATTCGCAACAACAAAATCAAACCTGCTATTTTCAGGAACGCGGCCATTGCGTTTGCCGTTCCAGCGCATACATGGATGCCGATCGTAAACTGCAATCGTGCGACCCGAAGTGAAGGATGGGAAATGGCCGGATTCTTGAGAAAACTGCTGCCGAAACGGTTCCGCAAGGACGGCATCACCATCCCGGTCGTCCGGCTGCAGGGGGCGATCATCAGCGGCGGCGGCCAGTTCCGGCCGACCCTCAATCTCGCCAATGTCTCTCCGGTTCTGGAAAAAGCCTTCGCCATGAAGGACGCGCCGGCGGTCGCCATCTCCATCAATTCGCCGGGCGGCTCGCCTGTCCAGTCGCGCCTGATCTTCACCCGCATTCGCGAGCTCGCTCGCGAGAAGCAGAAGAAGGTGCTGGTCTTCGTTGAGGATGTCGCCGCCTCCGGCGGTTACATGATCGCCCTTGCCGGTGACGAGATCATTGCCGATGCCACCTCCATCGTCGGCTCGATCGGCGTCGTCTCCGGCGGCTTCGGTTTTCCCGAACTCCTGAAGAAGATCGGCGTCGAACGCCGCGTCTATACGGCGGGCGAAAACAAGGTGATCCTCGATCCTTTCCAGCCGGAAAAGGAAAAGGATATCGAGTATCTGAAGAGCCTGCAGCTCGAAATCCATCAGGTCTTCATCTCAATGGTGCGCGAACGTCGCGCCGGCAAGCTGAGGGACGATGCGGCGGTGTTTTCCGGCCTGTTCTGGAGCGGCACACGCGGCCTCGAACTCGGCCTCATCGATGGCCTCGGCGACATGCGCCAAGAACTGAAGAGGCGCTACGGCCAGAAGACCAAGCTGGAGCTCGTCACCGCCGGCCGCGGCCTGTTCGGTCGCCGGATTCCAGGCGTGTCGCCGGTCTCGCTCGAGGGTGCTGCATCCGGTCTCGCAACGGGGCTTGTCGAAGCGGCGGAAGAGAGAGCATTGTGGAGTCGTTTCGGGCTTTGAAGGGAGCAAGAGAGGGGCATGCCGCAGTTAATTACCATTCTGATCCTGGTTTTCTCAGCCTGGTGGCTTTACCGCCGCTTCGTCTCCGATGCCCGTAAGCTCGCCGAAAAGTCGCGCCGCGCTGAAAAGGAGCGCCAGACCGGCGCAATCGGCACGCTGGTCAAGGATCCGGCGACGGGAGAATACCGGCTGAAGCGCGAGGGCGAATAAGAGGCGTCGCCACGCACTGCCGCTCACCCAGTTGGTGAGGGGGAGGGGCAGCGGAATTCCTCTTCCCCATCGGCATTCGACGCCTCTTCATTGCTGCAAAAGTCTTGACCCCCGCCGCCCTCCATGGCACCTGTCGCGCCGATAATTCCCAAGCAATCGGTGCCGTTCGATGTCAGCTATTCCAGACCATATGAACCCGAAGCGCTCTTTCCAGGCGCTGATCCTGACCCTGCATAGCTATTGGGCGGACAAGGGTTGCGCGGTGCTGCAGCCCTACGACATGGAAGTCGGCGCCGGCACCTTCCACCCGGCCACCACGCTGCGCGCCCTCGGCCCCAAGCCATGGAAGGCGGCTTACGTTCAGCCGTCTCGCCGCCCGTCCGACGGCCGCTATGGCGAAAACCCGAACCGGCTGCAGCATTACTACCAATACCAGGTCATCCTGAAGCCGAACCCTGCAAATCTGCAGGAGCTTTATCTCGGCTCGCTGGCGGCGATCGGTCTCGATCCGCTGCTGCATGATATCCGCTTCGTCGAGGACGACTGGGAAAGCCCGACGCTCGGCGCCTGGGGCCTCGGCTGGGAATGCTGGTGCGACGGCATGGAAGTCTCGCAGTTCACCTATTTCCAGCAGGTCTGCGGCATCGAATGCTCGCCCGTCGCCGGCGAACTCACCTATGGTCTCGAACGCCTCGCCATGTATGTCCAGGGCGTCGACAATGTCTACGATCTGAACTTCAACGGTCGCGACGGCGACGAGAAGATCAGCTATGGCGACGTCTTCCTGCAGGCCGAGCAGGAATATTCGCGTCATAATTTCGAGTTCGCCAATACCGAGATGTTGCATCGCCATTTTGTCGATGCTGAGAAGGAATGCCGGGCGCTGCTCGATGCCGGCGCCCCCGGCGACAACGCCAACCAGCGCCTGCACAAATGCGTCTTCCCGGCCTATGACCAGTGCATCAAGGCAAGCCATGTCTTCAACCTGCTCGATGCCCGCGGCGTCATTTCGGTCACCGAGCGCCAGAGCTATATCCTGCGCGTTCGCACGCTCGCAAAGGCCTGCGGCGAAGCCTTCCTGCTGACCGATTCCGGCGGCGTCAACCTGGGCAAAGAGGCGGCGTAACGCAACAGCCTGCCAGCCGTATCGTCGATATCGACGGCTGGTCGGGCACCCCGAATCGTCGCGGATATCGGCGTTTGACGGCAGCCGGCAAACCCGCGTAGTCTCCGCGCGGACATTACTTCGCTGCGGGGGAATTCGCGATGTTTATTGCGCTTGGCGTCATCGTTCTGGTCGCGCTCTATCTCATCTTCATCTACAACGGCCTGGTTCGCGCGCGGCAGATGGCGGAAGAGGCCTGGTCGGGCATCGACGTCCAGCTCAAGCGCCGCGCCGATCTGATCCCGAACCTGATCGAGACGGTCAAGGGTTATGCCGCCCATGAAAAGTCGACGCTTGAAGAGGTGGTTGAGCTCCGCAACAAGGCGCAGGCCGTTCCATCAGGCGATGTCGCCGGCAGGGCGCAGGCGGAAGGCCTGCTCGGCCAGGCGCTCGGTCGTGTCATCGCGCTCGCCGAGGCCTATCCCGATCTCAAGGCCAACCAGAATTTTGCCGAGCTCCAGGCTTCGCTGGAAACCATGGAAGGCGAGTTGCAGATGGCGCGGCGTTACTACAATGGCGCGGCCCGCGACCTGAACGTCAAGGTCGAAAGCTTCCCGTCCAATCTCGTCGCCGGCCAGTTCGGATTTTCGAAACGGGAATATTTCGAAATCACCAACGAGGCCGATCGCGCCGTCCCCACCGTGAAATTCTGACGATCCGGCATTTTGCCTTTGCCCGAAAGCGATTAAGAGCAAGGGCAGATTTGCGGCCGGCTAGAGCATTTCGCGCTTTAAGGTCGCCCCATGGACGGAAGAAACAGCATGACACGCACAGCCAAACTCACGATCATCCCGCCTGGCAAGCCGCTTTCCGGCCGCGCCATGCCGCCGGGCTCCAAGTCGATCACCAATCGCGCCCTGCTGCTCGCCGGCCTTGCGAAGGGCACCAGCCGGCTGACCGGGGCTCTGAAGAGCGATGATACGCGGTATATGGCCGAAGCGCTGCGTGCCATGGGTGTCGCGATCGACGAGCCTGACGATACCAGCTTCGTCGTCACCGGCAGCGGCAGGCTGCTGCCGCCGAAGGCGCCGCTCTTCCTCGGCAATGCCGGCACGGCGACACGCTTCCTGACAGCGGCCGCGGCTCTGGTCGACGGCACCGTCATCGTCGATGGCGACGAACATATGCGCAAGCGCCCGATCGGCCCGCTGGTCGAGGCGATGCGCACGCTCGGCATCGAT
>NZ_JALBGX010000198.1:0-9469 GCF_023006465.1 Rhizobium sp. PRIMUS64
CCGCTGATGGCAGCACTCGATGGCCTGCCGCCGCTTCGCGACGTGATCCAGCGTCACGGCCTCGACGCGCGCAAGGCGCTCGGGCAGAACTTCCTGCTCGATCTCAACCTCACCCAGAAGATCGCCCGCACGGCGGGGGCGCTCGACGATGCGACCGTTTTTGAGGTCGGCCCCGGCCCCGGCGGGCTGACGCGCGCGATCCTGGCGCTCGGCGCCAGGAAGGTTGTCGCCATCGAGCGGGATACACGCTGCCTGCCGGCGCTCGCCGAGATCGCTGATCATTATCCCGGCCGGCTGGAGGTGATCGAAGGCGATGCGCTGAAGACGGATTTCGAGACATTGGCGCCGGAAGGCCCGATCAAGATCATTGCCAACCTCCCCTACAACGTCGGCACGCAGTTGCTGGTCAACTGGCTGCTGCCGAAAGCCTGGCCACCGTTCTGGCAGTCGCTGACGCTGATGTTTCAGAAAGAAGTCGGCGAGCGCATCGTCGCCAACGAAGACGACGACCATTACGGCCGTCTCGGCGTGCTCTGCGGCTGGCGAACAGAGGCACGCATGGCCTTCGACGTGCCGCCGCAAGCCTTCACGCCGCCGCCGAAGGTGACGTCGACGGTCGTGCAGCTAACCCCTCGCGAAAACCCGATCCCCTGCGTTGTCGCCAATCTGGAAAAAGTGACGCAGGCCGCATTCGGCCAACGTCGCAAGATGCTGCGCCAAAGCCTGAAATCGCTCGGCGGCGAGAGCCTACTTGTCAAGGCCGGGATCGATCCGGCGCGGCGGGCGGAAACCCTATCTGTCGAGGAATTCTGCCTTCTAGCAAACAGCCTGTAGGGCAATTCCAGGAACGTGCGAAGCGGTTTTCCCAGGAGCTGCTCTAAAGCGACGGCGTCTCTTCCAGCAATGCACGGACGAAGTCGAACATGCCATGGCGGCGGTCGCGGCGCAGGCGTTCGGCCTTGACGATCGACTGGACGGCGTCGAGGGCGGCGTTGAGATCGTCGTTTATGATGACGTAGTCGTATTCGCGCCAGTGGGCGATCTCGGCGCGGCTATTGGCGAGGCGCGTCTGGATGACCTCCTCGGAATCCTCGGCACGGCGATGCAGCCGCGACTGGAGTTCCGTCATGGTCGGAGGCAGCACGAAGATCGAGACCACGTCGGCCGACATCTTCTCCTGCAATTGCTGGGCGCCCTGCCAATCGATATCAAAGAGCATGTCGCGGCCTTCGGCCATGGCCTGCTCGACCGGCTCGCGCGGTGTGCCGTAGAAATTGCCATGCACCTCGGCCCATTCGAGCAGCGCGTCGCTATCGCGCAGCCGCTCGAACTCGCGCACACTCTTGAAGTGGTAATGCACATCCTCGACTTCGCTCGGGCGGCGATGACGTGTGGTGACGCTGACGGAAAGACCGATTTGCCTGTCGGTCTCCAGAAGCGTGCGCGCGATGGTGGACTTGCCGGCGCCCGACGGCGACGAGATGACAAGCATCAGACCGCGGCGGGCGATCTGCACGGGCGAGGATTTCGCCGGGTTCATGTCTTACTCCAAATTCTGGACCTGCTCGCGGAACTGGTCGATCACGACTTTCAACTCGATGCCGGCAGCGGTGACCGCCGAGGCGTTCGACTTCGAGCAGATGGTATTCGATTCGCGGTTAAATTCCTGTGCAAGGAAGTCCAGCCGGCGCCCGGCAGGCCCACCTTTCACCAGGAGATCGCGCGCTGCGGCGACATGAGCCTTGAGACGATCGATTTCCTCGCGCAGATCCGCTTTGGTCGCCAGCAGTGCGGCTTCGGCATGCAGCCTGTCGCGGTCGAGTGCGGCCATGCCATCCATCAACAAGGCGACCTGCGCGACCAGCCGCGCGGCGATCTCCTGCGGCGAGCGAGACGGATCGAGCTCGATCGTTCGTGTCAGGCCTTCGATCGTCGTGACATGGTCGAGGAGGATACGCGTCAGCGCCGAACCTTCCTGTTCGCGCATTGCTCTCAGATCGGAAAGCGCGGCCAGCAAGCCGGCAGCGATCTCGGCGTCACGGGCGGCAAGCGCCTCCTCGCCATCCTCGCTTTCGCGGAATTCCACGATGCCGCGCACCAGGAGCAGCGTATCGAGCTTCAGTGGCGACGGATCGATGACGCCGTCCAACTGCTCGCGCATGGCAAGCACGGCAGCGAGCGCCTCCTTGTTCAGCACCGCCTCGAAACGGTTCTCGTCGGCGGTGACGGATAGCGATGCCTGCAGGTTGCCGCGGCTGAAGCTTTCGCCGGCGAGACGGCGGACGTCTGCCTCCATGCGCTCGAGGCCAGGCGGCAGGCGCAGGCGCAGGTCGAAGCCCTTGCCGTTGACCGAGCGCAATTCCCATGCCCAGCGCCAGCGGCCGCTCGTTCCCTCGCGCCGCGCAAAACCGGTCATGGACTGCAAAGCCATGCGTGCCTCCCGAAAGTATCAGTTGATCTTCTTTTTCTTCGGCGGCACGACGGTGGCGCCATTATCCGCTGGCTGCTCTTCCGGCTGGCCGTCGACTGCGATGTTCGGGTCCGAGCCCTTGTCGGCTTCGAGCTTGCGCCAGCGCTTGACGTTGGCATTGTGCTCCTCGAGCGTCGCAGCGAAAACGTGGCCACCGGTGCCGTCGGCGACGAAATAAAGGTCCTGCGTCTTCCAGGGATTGGCGACGGCTTCCAGCGCATCCTTGCCGGGATTGGCGATCGGCGTCGGCGGCAGACCCTTGATGACATAGGTGTTGTAAGGCGTGTCCCGCTTGAGGTCCGACTGGTAGATCGGCCGGTCGGCGGGTTTGCCCTCGCCGCCGAAGAGACCGTAGATGATCGTCGGATCGGACTGCAGGCGCATGCCCTTGCCGAGCCTGTTCAGGAACACGGAGGCGACATGGGCACGCTCGTCGGGAACGCCGGTTTCCTTTTCGACGATCGAGGCGAGTGTCACGAATTCCACTTTGGATCGCAGCGGCAGGGAGGAGTCGCGCTTGTCCCAGATCTGATCGACGAGCTTCTGCTGTGCAGCCGCCATCTGGTCGATGATCTCCGCGCGCTTGGTGCCGCGCGAGAATTTGTAGGTATCCGGACGCAGGCTGCCCTCGGTCGGCAGTGCGGCCGGCAAGTCACCTTCGAGCACGGTATCCTGCAGCATGCGGTCGAACATCTGGCGGACCGTCAAGCCCTCAGGGAAGGAAACCGAATAGAGAATGGACTTGCCCGATTTCAGAAGCTCCATGATATCGCTCATGGAGGCCTTCGCCTTGATCTCGTATTCACCCGCCTTCAGGCTCTCACCGGCAGAAAGATGCGTTGCCGTGAGATAGCGGAAAATGCGGGCATCGCTGATGATTGCGTTGCGCTCGAGGTTCGAGGCGATTTCGGCCAGACCAGCGCCGTTGCGGACGATGAAATTGGTGTTGGTCTGCAGCGGACCCGGGTTCCGATAGGTCGATGTGGCATAGTAGAAGCCGATGACGGCGACGACGCAGACCAGAACCGCCAGCGTCATGATGAAGTTCAGGAAAAGAACGACCTGGCCGCGGGCTTTCCTGGACCGCCGCGGCGGCTCCGGGACACGCTCAGGACGCAGGGCTTCGTTCGGCGACTTCGGGATGATCGGTCCCTTCTGCGCCTGGCTATCGTTGCTCTGGTTCGTCGTATCGCTCACCGGCAATCCTCTAAAACTTGACCCTCACTTCGCTATTTCGCGAAGCAATGCGGCAAAAGCAGGTTCTGCCGCCGTTCAAAGACGCCGTTGCCGGTCGTTATGCTTTCGCACGCCCTCCTACGCAACGTAGAGGACGGCCGGTTGCGGTGTAAGGGAGACCCGCTCCACCGCACAGGACTTTTATTGCGCGTAACGGCGCAGCACGAGCGACGCGTTCGTGCCGCCGAACCCGAACGAGTTGGACAGCGCCACATTGATTTCCCGCTCACGAGCCTTGTGCGGAACAAGATCGATCGCCGTCTCTCGTTCGGGATTGTCGAGATTGAGCGTCGGCGGCGCGATATTGTCGCGGATGGCGAGCGTGGTGAAGATCGCCTCGATGGCGCCGGCTGCACCGAGAAGGTGTCCAGTCGCCGACTTGGTCGAAGACATGGAGATCTTCGACGCCGCGTTGCCGACCAACCGCTCGACGGCGCCGAGTTCGATCGTATCGGCCATGGTCGAGGTACCGTGGGCGTTGATGTAATCGATATCGGCCGGCGTCAGCCCGGCGCGCTTCAGCGCCATCGCCATGCAGCGGCCGGCACCCTCGCCGTCTTCGGACGGCGCAGTGATGTGATAGGCATCGCCTGACAGGCCGTAGCCGACGATTTCGGCGTAGATCCTGGCGCCGCGCGCCTTGGCGTGTTCCAGTTCCTCGAGCACGACGATGCCGGCGCCTTCGCCCATGACGAAGCCATCGCGGTCGCGATCATAGGGGCGCGAAGCCTTCTGCGGGTCGTCGTTGTGCTGGGTCGATAGCGCCTTGCAGGCGGCAAAGCCTGCAAGCGAAATGCGGCTGACGGGGGATTCCGTGCCGCCGGCGACCATGACGTCGGCGTCACCCAGCGCGATCAGCCGCGCGGCATCGCCGATCGCATGCGCACCCGTCGAGCAGGCGGTGACGACCGAATGATTGGGTCCGCGCAGCTTGTGGCGGATCGAGACCTGGCCGGAGACGAGGTTGATCAGGCGGCCGGGAATGAAGAAGGGCGAGATACGGCGCGGGCCCTTGTCGCGCAGGGTGTAACCCGCCTCGACGATGCCTTCGATACCACCGATGCCAGAGCCGATCAGCACGCCGGTGGCGATCTGGTCCTCATCGGTTTCAGGATGCCAGCCGGCATCGGCAAGCGCCATGTCGGCGGCGGCCATGCCGTAGATGATGAAGGGGTCGACCTTGCGCTGCTCCTTCGGCTCCATCCACTGATCGACATTGAAGGTGCCGTCGGTGCCGTCACCGATAGGAATACGGCAGGCGATCTTGGCGGGAAGGTCATCGACCTCGAATTCGGTGACGAGGCGGGCGCCGTTCTGACCGGCAAGCAGCCGCGACCACGTCACCTCGGTTCCGCATCCCAAGGGTGATACCATGCCGGTACCGGTGATGACGACACGTCTCATCGCGTGCTTTCCCCCGTCTCTTATGTTCTATGGAGAAGTATGCCGAAAAGAAAAGGGCGGACTCCAGGCCCGCCCTTTCTCAAATTCACAGGATCAGGCCTGGGCCTTCTCAATAAACTTCACGGCATCGCCGACCGTCAGGATCGAGTCGGCAGCGTCGTCAGGAATTTCAACGCCGAATTCTTCTTCGAAAGCCATGACAAGTTCGACCGTGTCGAGCGAGTCAGCGCCCAGATCGTCGATAAAGCTGGCGCTCTCGACGACCTTGTCGGCATCAACGCCAAGATGATCAATAACAATTTTCTTTACGCGTTCTGCGATATCGCTCATGTCGGTTTCCTCGACCTTATGTCCTGATCGGAATGCCATCGCGGCACCCCTACCCTGTTTCAGCCTGCGATGTTTTCAGACATCCTCGGCAAACTCGTTTACCCGGCTTCAGAGATGTCCCAGGCTTGCAAAAAAGCCCGCCGGTCCGTCTGCTTTCTCGGGACGACTGTTGACAGTCATGGCCCGCTTAACATGCTTTATGTCTGCCGCAAAGCCAGAAAATCAACGGTTCGTGATTGCTCAACATGCTATTGGCGGAAATATTCCCATGCCAACAGTTTGTCGTTTCAGATCATCGCCATGCCGCCGTTTACGTGCAGCGTCTGACCCGTCATGTAAGCAGCCTCGGAGGACGCAAGGTAAGCCACCGCCGAAGCGACCTCGCCGCCCGTGCCCATGCGCTTCATCGGGATCGCCCCCATGATCGCTTCCTTCTGCTTGTCGTTCAGCTTGCCGGTCATGGCGCTCTCGATGAAGCCCGGTGCCACGCAATTGACCGTCACGTTGCGGGTGGCAATTTCCTGCGCCAAGGACTTGGTGAAGCCGATCATGCCGGCCTTGGAGGCGCAGTAGTTGGCCTGCCCTGGATTGCCGGTGACGCCGACGACGGAGGTGATGTTGATGATGCGGCCATAGCGGCGACGCATCATCGGATGCGTCAATTCGCGCGTCAGGCGGAACGTCGATGTCAGGTTCACTTCGAGGACCGCGTCCCAATCTTCGTCGCTCATGCGTACAAAGAGCCCGTCGCGGGTGATGCCGGCATTGTTGACGAGAATGTCGACGCCTTCGAGGTCGGCTTCGGCCTTCTGGCCGAGCGCCTTGACCTCATCGCGGTCGGACAGATTGGCCGGGAAGATCTTGACGCGCTCGCCGAGATCGGCGGCCAGCGCTTCCAGTTTCTCGACGCGGGTGCCGTGCAGGCCGACGATAGCGCCCTGCTTATGAAGAAGGCGGGCGATTTCCTCGCCGATACCGCCGGATGCGCCGGTGACGAGAGCCTTGCGGCCGGAAAGATCGAACATGGAAACGTTCCTTATATCTGGAGATACCAATCAGGCCATGAGGGCGGCGACGGCCGCGTCGATATCCGCCGGACCGTTGACAGAGATGCCGTTGATCGTCTTGTCGATGCGGCGGGCAAGGCCGGTCAGCACCTTGCCGGAACCGAGTTCATAAAGCGTCGTGACGCCATTTCCGGCGAACCATTCCACCGTCTCGCGCCAGCGGACCTGGCCGGTCACCTGCTCGACCAGGAGGCTGGCGATCTCGTCGGCGCCTGTCACGGGCGCGGCACGGACATTGGCGATGACAGGCACGACCGGATCGGATTTGGCGACCGTTGCCAGCGCTTCGCGCATGGCGTTGGCGGCCGGCGCCATCAGTGTCGAATGGAACGGAGCGGAGACCGGCAGCAGGATGGCGCGCTTGGCGCCCTTGTCGGTCGCAAGGCCGGCCGCCTTTTCGACGGCTGCCTTCTCGCCCGAGATGACGATCTGGCCGCCGCCATTGTCGTTGGCGATCTGGCAGGCGCCGGCAGCGGCCGCTGCCTCGCAAACGGCAACGACGTCGGCATGTTCGAGGCCGATGATCGCGGCCATAGCGCCGACGCCGACTGGGACGGCCGCCTGCATGGCATTGCCGCGGATGCGCAACAGCCGCGCGGTGTCGGCGAGCGAAAAGGTGCCGGCGGCGCAAAGTGCCGAATATTCGCCGAGCGAATGACCGGCGACGTAGGCGATCTTCGACTTCAGATCCAGCCCTTTGGCTTCGAGAACGCGGACGAC
Source organism: Rhizobium sp. PRIMUS64 (assembly GCF_023006465.1). Classification (NCBI taxonomy): domain Bacteria; kingdom Pseudomonadati; phylum Pseudomonadota; class Alphaproteobacteria; order Hyphomicrobiales; family Rhizobiaceae; genus Rhizobium; species Rhizobium sp. PRIMUS64. The sequence goes on from NZ_JALBGX010000198.1 coordinate 7,228, forward strand.
GGCGATTGAGACGGCCATCAGCGCCGGCTGGGCATTCGCCGTCAACGTCAACGTATCCTCGGGACCGTTGAACATGACGTCCGAAAGTTTTTCACCGAGCGCCTGATCGACCTCGTCGAAAACGGCGCGAGCTTCCGCGAAATTCTCGGCGAGATCCTTGCCCATGCCGACGGCCTGACTGCCCTGACCGGGAAAAGTGAAAGCGATGGTCATTTTCATGTCCCTGATTACGCCCCTTAAGGCTGTTTTGCCTCCAATTGACATTCTTTCCGGCAGAGTCAAGTGGCGCCTCATTCTCCGCAAAGCCTTTCGCATCGGCGTAAAAGCCCGGTTTTTGCTCTTGCGCTCCGCCAAATCCAGCCTAGATTTGCGCGGACCTCCCCAAGGCTTTCACCTCTCTCCCAAGGTTTTTTCATGAAGTACAATTCACTAGGCCGCACTGAGATTTCCGTTTCAGAGATTTGCCTTGGCACCATGACCTGGGGTTCGCAGAACAGCGAAGCCGATGCTCATGCGCAGATGGACTACGCCGTCGAAAAGGGCGTCAATTTCTTCGACACGGCCGAGCTTTATCCGACCACCCCGGTTTCGGCGGCGACACAGGGCTGGACCGAAGACTATATCGGCAGTTGGTTCAAGAAGACCGGCAAGCGCGGCGATATCGTGCTCGCCACCAAGGTCGCAGGCCGCGGCCGCGACTATATACGCGGCGGCGAAGGTGCCGATGCAAAGAATATCCGCCTGGCGCTCGAGGCCAGTCTGGCGCGGCTGAAGACCGATTATATCGACCTCTACCAGATCCACTGGCCGAACCGCGGCCATTTCCATTTCCGCCAGAACTGGAGCTACAATCCCTTCAACCAGGATCGCGACAAGGCCGTCGCCAATATGCTCGACATCCTGGAAACGCTCGGTGCGCTGGTGAAGGAAGGCAAGATCCGCGCGATCGGTCTTTCCAACGAGACCACCTGGGGCATACAGAAATATCTGACGCTCTCCGAACAGAAGAACCTGCCGCGCGTTGCGAGCGTCCAGAACGAATATAATCTGCTCTACCGCCATTTCGATCTCGATCTCGCCGAGCTCTCGCATCACGAGGATGTCGGGCTGCTCGCTTATTCGCCGCTCGCCGGCGGCATCCTCTCCGGAAAATATGTCGATGGTGTCAGGCCGAAGGGTTCGCGCGGTTCGATCAACCCCGATATCGGAGGCCGCCTGCAGCCCCTGCAAGAGCCGGCGACCAAAGCCTATCTGCAGATCGCGGCCAGATACGGTCTCGATCCGGCAGCGATGGCGCTTGCCTTCTGCCGATCAAGGCCGTTCATGGCTTCGGTCATCATCGGCGCGACGTCAATGGAGCAGTTGAAAGTCGATATCAGTGCGGCCAACCTAACGCTTTCGGACGAGGTGCTCACGGAGATCGCCAAGGTGCACCGGCAGTATCCGCTGACGCTTTGATCATATTCCTTTAGCGCCTGCCCGACGCCGAACGGGATGAGAGCATGATGTCGCCCGAAAACCGCTCACAGTTTTCGGCATCATGCTCTACTCACCGGTCTGCGTCGGGTTCGATTGTCCGATTGCGCTTGCCTTTCCCCGAAAAATCCGTATAAGCCGCGCTGTTCGTTAACCCGGTCTTCTGGCTGGTGGCTGAACGGAGGGCCGGTTTCCTTTCGGAAATCGTTCGGAACGGAAGCGTTCCAGCCTCCCGTGTCTCCGCTCTCGACCGTCTCGGAAACGCTTTCTTGCCTGGGTCCGCCCAATCAGGAGCAGTCGTTGAGGCTTAGCCGCCGAATATCGGGTTGAACCAAACGCAAGAAAGGCAAAGCTGTCATGGCTCTTTATGAACATGTATTCCTTGCCCGGCAGGATATTTCCGCTCAGCAGGTCGATGCCCTCGTAGAACAGTACAAGGGTGTGATCGAAGCGAATGGCGGTAAGGTCGGGCGTATCGAGAACTGGGGCCTCAAGTCCCTCACCTACCGCATCAAGAAGAACCGTAAGGCGCACTACGCCCTGATGGACATTGATGCCCCGGCTGCTGCCGTCCAGGAAATGGAACGTCAGATGCGCATCAGCGAAGACGTTCTTCGCTACATGACGATCGCCGTCGAGAAGCATGAAGAAGGTCCGTCTGCCATGATGCAGAAGCGCGACCGTGACGACCGTCCGCGTGAAGGCGGCCGTGGCCCGCGTGAAGGCGGCTTCGGTGATCTCTAACGCGGCCCGCTTCAGCCGCGTG
>NZ_JALBGX010000199.1:0-9359 GCF_023006465.1 Rhizobium sp. PRIMUS64
GGCATGCCGTCGGCCGCTTGGCCCGTGGTGGCCGTCGGCGGCTGAGGCGTATTGGCAGGGGGCGTTGCGGCTTGTTCGGCGGCCGGCGGTTTGGTGCGTTCGAGCCCATCGCCGCGAAATGCCGTATAGAGGGAAAAGCCGCCTATGGCGAAAAGGCAAAGACTGGCGGCGATGCGGCCCAGGCGCAGAAAACCCGGACGCTTGCGGCCGGCTTTGCGGTTGCGGCCCAGGGGCGTATGCAGGTCCGTTCCCAATTTTTCGCCCGCTCCAAAACCGGGAAACAGCAGAAAGGGTCAAGGCCGGGCGAGGTGCCCGGCCTTGATGTGATCGACTACTTGGCGACGACGGCCTTGTCTGGGTTCGGCGGGAAGGCCGGATCGGTCTTCTTGCCGCGCAGAAGGTCGAGCGCGTAGTTCAGCTGAACGTCGTCCTTCGGGTCCGGCGGGACATAGGCGACGGAGCCCGAACCTTCGTCGGTCTCGCTCTGACCCTTGATGTGGCCGCGCAGGCTGGATTCGCCTTCGGTCACCATCTTGCCCTGCAGTTCCTGCGGCAGCGGCTCCTCGACCTTGATGTCGGGGGTGATGCCGGTACCCTGGATCGAGCGGCCCGACGGCGTGTAATAGAGCGCCGTGGTCAGGCGCAGCGCGCCGTTTTCGCCGAGCGGGATGATCGTCTGGACGGAACCCTTGCCGAAGGAGCGCGTGCCGAGAACGGTGGCACGGCGCAGATCCTGAAGAGCGCCGGCGACGATTTCCGATGCGGAAGCCGAACCGCCGTTGATCAGCACGATCACCGGCTTGCCATCCGTCAGGTCGCCCGGGCCGGCATTGAAGCGGCGGGTTTCATCCGGATTGCGGCCGCGGGTCGAAACGACTTCGCCGCGCTGCAGCAGGGCATCGGAGACATTGATCGCCTGATCGAGCAGACCGCCCGGATTGAGGCGCAGGTCGAGAACATAACCCTTCAGCTTGTCGGCCGGAACGGTGTCCTTGATCTTCTTGATCGCCTTTTCCATGTCAGGATAGGTCTTCTCGGTGAAGGAGATGATGCGGAGATAACCGACATCGTCCTCGACACGCGACTTGACTGCCTGGACGGCGACGACGTCGCGGACGATCGTCAGCTCGATCGGCTTGTCGGCACCCTTGCGGATCAGCGTCAGCTTGATCGGCGTGTTGACGGCGCCACGCATCTTCTCGACGGCGTCTTCCAGCTTCAGGCCACGCACGGACTGGCCGTCGATCTCGGAGATATAGTCGCCGGCGAGAACGCCGGCCTTGGCGGCGGGCGTATCGTCAATCGGGGTGATGACCTTGACGAGTTCATCTTCCATCGTGACTTCGATGCCGAGGCCGCCGAACTCACCCTTGGTCTGGGTGCGCATGTCCTCGGCGTCCTTCGCATTCATGTAGCTCGAATGCGGATCGAGCGAGGAAAGCATGCCGTTGATGGCGTTCTCGATCAGCTTGTCTTCCGCAGGCGGCGTCACATATTGCGCACGCACACGCTCGAAGACATCTCCGAAAACAGACAGTTCCTTGTAGGTCGAGGATCCGGCCGCTTCTGCCGGCACACCCGCCGAGTAAATGACGCTCATTGCGGTCGCACCCATCAATGCGCCGACCAGAACAAGAGAAGCCCTACGAATCATTGCGTGCCTTTCCAGTGTCTTTGGCGGTCCACCACGGCCGGGAATCGACCGGTTTACCGTCCTTTCGAAATTCAATGTAAAGCGTTGGCCGGTTCGTTTCCAGCGCCAATGCAGTTGCGCTTGCCACTCTTTTCGCGCCCATCACGGCAAGTGGCTCGCCGGAGAAAACGAATTTTCCCTGACGGGTATTGATCGTATCCATTCCCGAGAGAACCAGGTGGTACCCATCGCCCGCGTCGAGGATGATCATCTGGCCGTAACTGCGAAATGCGCCGGCGAAAACCACCAGGCCATCCGCAGGCGCCGTCACCACCGTCTCCGGATTGGTGGCGACCGTCATTCCCATGGCCTCGTGTCCGGTGCCGTCGGCATCGCCGAACTGGCGCAGGATATCGCCCGTAACGGGCACCTCCAATTTCGCCTTCAATTCTCCGAAGGGATATGCGGGCGCAATGCGGTTTTTATCGGGCACACCGCTGTCGGCGAGAGCCTTGGCCTGGGCGCGTTGCTCGTCCGTCATAAGCTTGCGGTTCTCCTCCGCCTGGCGGGCGGCAGCGGCAGCATCCCGCACCGAAGCGATCTCGGATTCCATCGAGGCGACGAGGCCTTCAAGGCTGGTCGCCTTGCCTGCCAGCTCCTCGGAACGTTTCCTTTCGGCCGCGAGTTCGGCGGCATTGCTGCGGCTGAGCTTGTCGTTTTCGGCAAGCAGCAGGTCCATGCGCCGCTCTTCCTCGATGCCATCAGTCATCGTCCCGGTCAGGGAGGCCTTCTCGGCGGCGCTTGCAGTCTGCAATGCGGCGAGGCTTGCGAGGTCTGCGGCAAGCTTGTCGGTCTCCTTGCGGATGCCAGGCACAACGGCGCCGAGCAGAATGGCGCTGCGCACGGAGGCGAGCGCGTCATCGGGGGTGACGAGCAAAGCGGGCGGCGGGTTGCGGCCCATGCGCTGGAGCGCTGCCAGCACCTCGGCCAGCAGGCCGCGGCGCTCGTGCAGGGAACGGCGGATGCCATCCTCCTTGACGCCGAGATCGGCAAGCTTCTTCTCGCTTTCGAGGATCTGCTTTTCGAGCGCCTTGCGGCGGGCGGCGGAATCAATCAGCGCCTGGCGGATGCTTTCGGTGCTCTTTTCGAGATCGGCGATGCTCTGCTGAAGCGCGCTCACCTTGTCGGTGGAGAGGCTGATCGTCTTCGACAGGGTTTCGAGTTCGGCACGGGTCTGATCACGCTTGGCGGCAAGTTCGGCGGCCGGATCGGGTGGCGCCGGCTCGGCTGCCGGCTGCGGGGCAGATTGTGCCGCCTCGGGCGCGGCCTCCTGCGCCCGGACGACGAACGGATTTGCCGACACGACAATCACCGCCACACCGACGCCGGCCGCGATAGCCGGGAGGATCATGCGGTATCGCCTGGTGGATGCTCTCGTCATGCGTGTTGGGGCACTTTCTCAAATCGCGCGGAGACTAAGCTGATTTGATGCGCTTTGCCATAACGTTTGCAGGAGAACGGGTGGCCAAGCAAACACGGCTGCGTGACATTGCGACGCATTGGCCGACGCTTTGCCGACACATCGGGCCGATGCGGCATCAGACACGGTGATAGGGGTGACCAGACAGGATGGTGACGGCACGATAGAGCTGCTCGGCGATCAGCGTGCGCACGAGCTGGTGCGGCCAGGTCATCTTGCCCAGGCACAGCGTGGCGTCGGCACGGTCGTAAAGCGAAGGATCGAGGCCGTCGGCACCGCCGATCGCGATGGTGAGCTCGCGTTTGCCCTGGTCGCGATAGGAGCCGAGCAGGTTTGCGAAGGCTTCGCTATCAAGCGCCTTGCCGCGTTCATCGAGAAGAATGAGGATGCTGCCATCGGCAAGCGATTTCAAAAGCATCGCTGCCTCTTCGCCTTTGCGGGTCTCCGCATTGGAGGCACGGCTTTCGGCAACTTCGGCAACACGGGTGAATTCGAGGCCGACGGCAGGGCCGGCCTTGGCAAAACGGTCCAGGTAGCGGGCCACAAGATCCTTTTCGGGGCCGGACTTCAGCCGTCCCACCGCAAAAAGACCTATTCGCATTCATCCGCTCCCGCTCATGCTGCACTTCGGGCGCACACTACGCCACCGGCCGGTTTGTGATGTTTTCCGGCCAGCCAATGCCACGTCTCAGGCGCCGGACAAGATGCCGGCACGCCTGTCAGTGCCGTGTTTCTTCATCCATATCCGGAGCCGCCCACATCTTTTCGATGTTGTAGAACTCGCGGATTTCGGGACGGAACACGTGCACGATAATGTCACCAGTGTCGATCAGGACCCAATCGCCGCCTTCCTGACCTTCGACGCGGGCCGTACCGAGGCCGTCGTCCTTAAGGTCGGTGAGCAGGTGATCCGAGATCGCCATGACATGCCTGTTCGAGCGGCCGGAGACGACGATCATGTAGTCTCCCAGCGCCGATTTTCCGGCAATGTCGATGGTGACGATATCTTCCGCTTTGGAGTCCTCGAGGCTGGCGAGGACGGTTTCTAGGGCACGGGCGGCGGCATCGGCGCCACGTTCCGCACTCTTCGGGATAACGGCGAACGTTTTTCCCTTGGCGTGTACTGTTGTCAGTGCTTTCCCTTTCCTGGAATGACAAACTATGCACAACACAGATCCGATCGAGACCGGATCATGGTTAAGATAGGCATCAAACGATTAATGTTTCAAGACATGCTAAGGTACGGAACGGCCGAAAATCCGATCTGCCGTTCGAATTGAAGTATTTGGCTGCTCGGGGCGGCCTCGTGCGGGCGGTGTACAGTTTCCATGCCGCAGCGTAAAGTGCGGCAAATTCCACGATCTCCAGATTCAATGACCGACTCAGCCGCAAAAACACTCGTGCCCGTCCTGCGAATCAGCTTCCCGGATGAGGATCGCCTCGGCCATGGCAAGATGGAACTGCTGGAGCATATCCGCCAGACCGGATCGATCTCGGCGGCGGGGCGGGCGATGGACATGTCTTATCGCCGGGCATGGCTGCTGGTCAGCGAGATGAACCGGATGTTCTCTGAACAGGTGGTGGAATCGCAGCGCGGCGGGCAGAAGGGCGGCGGCGCGGCGCTGACGCCGTTCGGCGAGGAATTGCTGGCGCGTTTCCGCCGGATGGAAAGGACGATGCGCACCAGCCTTGCCGAAGATCTCGCCTGGCTCGAGGGCAAGCGTAACCTGCAGCAGGGCGAGCGCGGCTGATCAGGCCTCCAGGGCAACTGTCTTGATGACGGCGAAGACCGCCCTTCCCAGTCGAAGATCCAGACGCTCGCAGGACAGTGTGGTGATCCGGGAAAGAATGATATCGCCGCCGCAATCGAGCCGGATTTCCACCGTTCCGTCCTCGGTCGACGACATCGCTTCTATCCTTGCTTCCAGGATATTCAGCGCGCTGAGCCCCTCGGGCCTTGCGGTCGCCAGCATGACATCTCGGGAGGGAATGCGGATGCGGACCGATTTGCCGGGCGCAAGGGCGGCACCGGGAATATGGAGCTGGCAGGATTTCAGAGCGATAGTCGACAGGCGGTGAAGCGCATCGAAGCTTTCCACCGTGCCTTCCAGCAGCGCGCCCGCCTCGCGCCGCTCGGAGGCGGCGGAGGGGCGGCTCAATATGTCGATCGCGGGGCCTGTCGCTTCCACCTTGCCGTCGCGCATGACGACGACCTGGTTTGCCAGCCGCGCCACCTCGGCGATCGAATGGCTGACATAGACGATCGGGATGTCGGTTTCGTCGCGCAATCGCTGGAGATAAGGCAGGATCTCGGCCTTGCGCGCATCATCGAGGGCGGCGAGCGGCTCGTCCATCAACAGCAGGCGGGGCGAGGAGAGAAGCGCGCGGCCGATGGCGACGCGCTGCTTCTCGCCGCCTGAGAGTTTCGCGGGGCTGCGTTCCAGCAGCGTCTCGATGCCGAGCAGGTCGACGATGTGATCGAAGCTCTCGCCGCGCGCGGTTCTCGCCGCGAACCATCGGCCGTAGAAGAGATTGGCGCGAACGCTGAGATGCGGGAAAAGCCGGGCCTCCTGGAAGACATAACCGAAGCGGCGGCGATGTTTCGGAACGAAGATGCCGGTTTCGGTTTCCGTCAGGGGCTCGCCGTCGAGGACGACGCGCCCTTCGTCCGGGCGGGCGAGGCCGGCGATGATGCGGATCATCGAGGTCTTGCCGGAGCCGGAGCGGCCGAACAGCGCGGTGACGCCGCGCTCGGAGGTGAAGGCGGCATCGAGCGAAAAGGCCCCGAGCCTCTGTTTTGCCTCGACGATCAGCGTCATTCCGGATCGATCCTCCGGCCGGCGAGACGGGCAAGGAATTCGGAGGCGAGCAGGGCAGCCATGGAAATGACGATGGCGACGAGCGTCAGGCGGAGCGCGCCGGCATCGCCGCCGGGCACCTGGGTGAAGGTATAGATCGCCGACGACAGCGTCTGGGTTTCGCCTGGAATGTTGGAGACGAAGGTGATCGTCGCGCCGAATTCGCCCATCGCCTTGGCGAAGGAAAGGATCATGCCGGCGATGATGCCGGGCAAAGTCAGCGGCAAAGTGATCGTCAGGAAGACCCAGACGGGGCCGGCGCCGAGCGTTCCTGCCGCCTCTTCCAGCTTGCGGTCGACCGCCTCGATCGACAGGCGGATGCTGCGCACCATCAGCGGAAAGGCCATGATGGCGCAGGCCAGTGCAGCACCCGTCCAGCGGAAAGACAAGACGATGCCGAAATACTGGTCGAGCAGGCTGCCGATCGGACCGCGGCGGCCAAACAGGATGAGGAGAAGAAAACCGGTGACGACCGGGGGCAGGATCAGCGGCAAGTGAACGACGCCGTTCAGCACCGATTTACCCCAGAAGCGGCCGCGTGCAAGCAGCAGGGCGACGAGGATGCCGAAGGGCAGGCTCGCCAGCATGGCGACAATCGAGACGCGCAGGCTGAGCAGGATCGCCGTCCATTCCTCATCGCTCAAGCCCAACATGTCCAAATGCTACGGTCTCCCCGGGAAATCGAAGGCTCGCCGAGGCGAGCCCTCACGCTAAGCTGCGGCCGACGATTCCGCAATCATTTCAGCCCTCAATCACTTGGAAGCCCAGATCATTTCAGGATGGTGAAACCCTGCGCCGTGAAGAAGGCGGCCGCCCTGTCGGATTTCAGGAAGTCGAGATAGGCGGATGCATCCGGGTTCTTGCTCTCGGCGAGGATTGCGATCGGATAGATGATCGGCGGGTGGGAATCGGCGGGGAATGTGCCGACGATGGCGACACCCTTATCGGCCGCGGCATCCGTCTGATAGACGATGCCATAAGGCGCTTCGCCGCGCGAGACGAGGGCAAGGGCGGCGCGCACGCTTTCGGCGCCGGCGACTTTGCTTTCCACTGATTTCCAGACGCCGAGCTTTTCGAGCGCGGCCATGCCGTATTTACCGGCCGGAACCGATTTCGGCTCACCCATGGCAAGCTTGCCGCCACCGAGGAGTCCTGCGAGATCGAAGCCCTGCTTGATCTCGACTGGCTTTGCCTTGTCCTTTTCCGCCACGAGCACAATCTTGTTGCCGAGCAGGTTGGAGCGGGTATCGGCCTTGATCAGGTTCTTCTTGGCGAGATACTCCATCCAGTCGAGATCGGCCGAGATGAAGACATCGGCAGGAGCCGCGTTTTCGATCTGCTTGGCCAGCGCCCCGCTCGCCGCATAGGAGGCGACGGCGTCCTTGCCGCTTTCCTTTGTCCAGGCGGCATTGGCGGCGTCGAGCGCATTCTTGAGGCTCGCCGCCGCAAAGACGGTGAGCTTTTCGGCTGCGGCGGCAGGCGTCGGAAGCGCTGTCGCGGCAAGCCAGAGGGCCGAGATCGCGGCGGTTGCCAGTTTCATCCATTGGCGACGGTTTTGCATGATTATTCCCCGGGGTTCGAAATATTGCGACGAATATAACGAGCCACACGCCTTGGCTAGGGATATATCCAAGAAAATATAACCGTATTGGGCGCTCGCGTTCGCAGCAGCGCAATGTTCACGCATTCGTGAGGTGCATGGCTTCCGCCGAAAGTGAGATCAGCAGGGTGAAAATACCTGGGAGTCAGTTTGCAAACCGCAAGGACTCCCGGCGGCCGGGACCAGTTCCTTAATTTTTGCTAATAAAAACGGCAATGGGGAAGCCAAATTCACCTCGAGATTTGCATCCTATGCATTGCTGCAATGCACCAATCGATATTCACCTTTTTGTCGAATATGATAAAACATACTCATCGACACGGCTTCTCCTCCTCCCATAGCCGTTCGATAGGGTCGACAACACTCCTCCTCCCAGTTGTCGATCGAGTTTATAAGCCCGACGGATCTCCTCCCCCGTCGGGCTTTCTCGTTTTCGGGATCTTATGAAATCAGGCCGGCGCATGCATCTTGCCGGGCGCGCGGCGCTCTATTCGGCGTCGCCGTGCGACGAGCCGTTGCGGATTGCCGTCGAACTCAGGCCGGAGCGCGGTCCGTGGATGAAAGTCCAGGCCGGCGCACGCTTCTTCCAGAGAACACGCGCGTCATCCTCATCGACACGGGCGAAATCGAAGGTCCTGGCCATTTTCGAGGAGAGGAAGGAGAGCGTCGCACCCGGCCGATCGATCACCGCGATCGGGAAAGTGCGGGCAATCTCCTGCCATTTCTGCCACTTGTGAAAGGTCTGCAGGCTGTCTGCGCCCATGATCCAGATGAAATGCACATGCGGATTGCGCGCCTTGACGCGGGCAAGGGTGTTGGCGGTGTAGCTAACGCCGAACGTCTGTTCGAAGGCGGTGACCTTGACGCGCGGATCGGCGGCAACACGCTCGCTTTCGGCAATGCGCTCGGCAAGCGGAGCGAGCTGGTTGCGGCTCTTCAGCGGATTGCCGGGTGTGACCATCCACCAGAGCTGGTCGAGGCCGAGCCGCTTGATGGCGATTTCAGCGACGAGCGCGTGGCCCTGATGCGGCGGATTGAACGAGCCGCCGAACAGACCGACGACCATGCCGCGCTCGCTGTGCGGCATGCGGAGATAGTGCCGGTCCACATTCTCGGTCGTCACGTCAGGGCCGCGTCTGTCCGGCACCATGCACCCGATATTTGAAAGAGGTGAGCTGTTCGACACCGACGGGGCCACGGGCATGCATCTTGCCGGTGGCGATGCCGATTTCCGCGCCCATGCCGAACTCGCCGCCATCGGCAAATTGCGTCGAGGCGTTGTGTAGCAGGATCGCCGAATCGACCTCGGTGAAGAAACGCGCGACGACCTCAGGGTCCTCGGCGATAACCGCCTCGGTGTGGTTGGAGGAATATGTCTGGATATGGGCGATGGCGCCCGATATGCCGTCGACAACGGCGACCGAAATGATCGCGTCGAGATATTCGGTCGACCAGTCCTCTTCGGTCGCGGGCTTCATGCCGGGTGCGACCTTCAGCACCGTCGGCGAAGCACGGATTTCGCAGCCGGCCTCGGTCAGAACCTCGAGCAGCGGCGTCAGATGCGTGCCGATCGCGGCGCCATCGACGAGCAGGGTTTCGGCCGCGCCGCAGATGCCGGTGCGGCGCATCTTGGCGTTGACGATAATCTTTTTCGCCATTTCGATATCGGCCGAGGCATCGACATAGATGTGGCAAAGGCCTTCCAGATGGGCAAAAACCGGCACGCGGGCCTCGCTCTGCACGCGGGCGACCAGGCTCTTGCCGCCGCGCGGCACGATGACGTCGATC
>NZ_JALBGX010000019.1:0-89001 GCF_023006465.1 Rhizobium sp. PRIMUS64
CCTGGCGCGCACCCTCCGGCGCCTGTCCCTCAGCGAACAAGCGGCCCTCGCGGGTCGGGATGGCTGCTGCGACCGGAACGCCCGATTGCGCGAGATGCGTCAGGAACGCCGTTTCGGTCCTGACGTCGGCCGGGCCACGGGCGCGGCGATGGGAAAGCCGGAACACATACCGCTCGCCGTTGCTTCCGAGGGCAAGAAACACATCATTCAGGCCACGCTGCAGCAACCGGCAGGAAACCGGCCCTGCAAGCGGATAGTGCTGATTGATGAACTGTTCGATAGCCGCAATCTGCGGGGTCGAATAGAGCGGATTAAAGTCGAACATGGGCGCTGTACCATCGGGCTTTGCTGGCAGGCTGCTTCCGTGGAGAGGAGACCATAGAGGCGGGCGCGGCGCACGCCTGTACCATTGCAATAAGCTGCTGATTGAATAAGGTGAAGCACGCTATTAATAAAACTATGAGATGAAAAACAAAATGCCGGGTTCGCGATTTTTTAGAGAAAATCATATTTCGATTTCTGTGCTTTCCATCATTTTAGGTCTCTCCGGATGCGCCACCAATAGTAACGGTGTTACTATTTCCGCGGATGACAGTCGGGCTCTGAGTGGAGAGCGAACAAAGATGGGCCAGTCCTACAATTTGAATGTAGACTGCACCGTTGCAACAATGGCCAATATAAAATTGGTCCAAGCCCCGGCGCATGGCTCGGTTGACTTCGTCAAAGAAAATATCTTTCCGAATTACAGAGATGGCGTCCGCAATAAATGCAATGTCAGAAAATCTCCCGGCGTGTCGGAATACTATACTTCCAAGAGCGGCTATTCTGGACGTGACATGTACAAGGTGAGGGTGTCCTACGGGGAGGGGACCATCAAGGACGTCACCGTCAACATCAATGTAATCAAGAACTAGGGTGAAGCGTCTCATCAGGAAACTAGTCACGATTTTGCTGCTGGTGTGGCTGTTGCCGGGAATACTTGCCGTTGTCGTGAGGATGTCTGGCTTTAACTTCCTGCCGTCCATCGAATGGACATCCAAAGCGAATGATCTTTCGATTGCGGCCGGTCTGCTCCCTGCGGCGTTTCTGTCATGGGTCGCCTGGAAAGACATGGACGTTACTCCGCTCGGCGATGGGAAGGCGGCTATTGCCATGTTTTCGGCCCCCATCTTTGCTTACTTTCTGGGAAAAAGCCTTGTCGCTGTTGCCTTGCCGATGACGCTCGCCATGGTCGCGGGCCATCAGGTCGAGCTCTCTTTTACCGTGGCAAATGCCGATCGATGGGGCGACTCCAAATGCCGAACACCAGTTGAGCTCGAAGGCCTACCCTTTCTCTTCGACACAATTTGCCGTGTCCGAGACGATGTCAGGATGAGCCTGTTGCCGGGTAAGCCTGCTGTCGTCACCGGCCGAGGCACCAGCCTGGGCCTCTTTGCGGAAAGTCTGAGCCCGTAGACCGAGCAAGCGCAACCGCCGCGCGGTGCTCCTTGCATTCATCCGGCATCGTCACGCCGGCCTCGTCCTTCGATGCCCGTGGGGAGCGCTTATTCTGGGTCTACTGTAAATAATGCACCCACGATAATGAGACTTCGTGTCGCCCTTTTCCGTAATCGAAATAATCCACCGGCAGACCAGCCGCGAGCTTAGCATCCGACATTGCCTTTCGTTCCGCCATGCATGAGTTATCAAGCATTGAAGCGACTTTTTGCGGATCTTTGTTTGAAACAAGATACGATTTTGTGGTCCGCTCCAAGCACTTGCCCAATGCACTCCCGGCTGACCCGACGCGGCGTATCTCTGGGGTGTCATAGGGTGAAGTAGCACACGACGCTAGAGCCGTTACAACGCTCAGAATAATGATCGTATACCGCAATGCATTCCCCGCTAAAATTGAAGTCTTGTTGAGTCCAGCTTCGCCATCGCAACCACTGCAGCCCATGTTTCAACACCCGCAATCGAAGATTGTCGCTCAAGACTCGTGCCATCATCCACCTCTCCAAATTGGATCTTGAATCAGCTTCGACCTGCGCCGTCACTTCACAATCGATTCATCGAGCGCAAGATCTGCTCTAGGCGAACCTCCGTCGGCAGCGGCCATTGGGGGCTATGCTGCTCTATCTCTTTGTTTTCACGCAATTCCGGACGGAAAACCGCTTCGCACTTTTCCTGGAATTCCTCTAGGGGCGATCAGTCCGTCTTCGGCTGCCCGGGAGGCTGGCCGTAAGCCGTCAGAATGGCCTTGATCAGGCCCGGGAAGCGTTCGTCCAGCTCGGTGCAGCGCGTTTGATTACGCATCTCCACACCCTGGCGCTCGCTGATGATCAACCCGGACTCGCGCAGCACCTTGAAATGGTTGGACAGCGACGACTTTGGAATGACGCGGTCGCCGAGATCGGCAAGGGCAGAGCACGTTCCGCCACTGCTGGCGCCGGCAAGCTTTGCATAAATGGCAACGCGCTCCGGATCGGACAGCGCATAGAGGATCGCCTCGGGCTTGATGTCCTCCAGGGCTGGGTGAAAGAGCGGTCTCATGAATTTTATATAGCGTCCCTTGACAATGAGATCAACAGTTCCGAATTTCCGAACTATGGAACAAGCTAGCCAATCCCGGCGGCTGTCCAGATCGGAAGGAACGACAAATGGCTAAGCTCACAGGAAAGGTCGCTGTGGTGACGGGCGCCTCCAAAGGCATTGGCGCTGCGATTGCCAAGGCGTTCGCAGCAGAGGGTGCGCAAGTGGTGGTCAACTACGCTTCGAGCAAGGCGGGCGCGGACGCCGTGGTCGAGGCGATCGGTGCGGCCGGTGGCAAAGCCATCGCGGTGCAGGGCGATGTTTCGAAAGCCGGCGAGGCCCAGGGACTGGTCGATGCTGCGGTCAGGGAGTTCGGCAAGCTCGACGTGCTGGTCAACAATTCCGGCGTCTATGAATTCGCACCAATCGGTGAGGTGACCGAGGAACAGTATCGTCGCATGTTCGACGTGAATGTTCTGGGCGTTCTCTTGACCAGCCAGGCCGCGGCCAAGCATCTCGGCGAGGGCGGCAGCATCATCAACATCTCGTCGGTGGTCACCAGCCTGGCGCCGCCAGACTCTTCAGTCTACACGGGCACGAAGGGCGCCGTGGAGGGCATCAACAGCGTGCTTGCCAAGGAGCTGGGGCCGCGCAAGATCCGGGTCAACGCCATCCTGCCGGGGATCGTGGAGACCGAGGGTACGCACTCCGCAGGCGTCATCGGCTCGGACTTCGAGCAGGCTTTGGTGGCCCAGACGCCGCTCGGCCGCACCGGCCAGCCGGACGATATCGCCGGTGTCGCCGTCTTCCTCGCTTCCGACGATGCCCGCTGGCTGACCGGCGAGCGATTGGCCGCCAGCGGCGGTTTCCGCTAGAACAGGATGATGTGAGGCCGGGTCGGCCTCAGATCTGAATCCTGTTCTGAATTAAACGGCTAAAGCGCGTCGCGATCTTTCAGATTCGCTTGTCGCGCTTTAGGTCTTTGTTTTTGCGCAAAACCGCTGCGCACTTTTGCGCGACATGCCTTAGTAGGGCGAGACGCACGCCCGCCGCGGACCGTAATAGGGCTGGAACGTGTCGTCGTAGGCCCGGTAAGACCGGTAGCGCGCATAGCACCAGCTCGTATGTCCGTTGCCGCCATAATAGGCCTGGCGGTAATAGCGCGGACGGTACAGGGTCGACCCGTAGTAGCGCGGAGCACCGTAATAGGCGGATCCGTAATAGCCCTGGCCGTAGTAACCCCGATTGTAGTAGCCTTGACCGTAGTAGCCTTGGCCGTAATACGGCTGCGCCAGCATTCCGCCGATGATTGCGCCGGCCGCGAGCCCGCCGAGTCCCCAGGCCCAGCCGTTGTTACTACCGTGGTGTCCATGCCCGTAGTAGCCGCCATGCCGGTAGTAGCCGCCATGGCCGCCGCCGTGATGTCTGTACTGGACCGGCTGCGCCTGTGCGCCTTCGATGTTCGGCACGGCAACGGTGGGAAACGCCATGGCCGGCGGGACGCTCGTCAGCGCCGTCACCAGCGACAGGGTAACGATTGCTAACCTTTTCATTGGCTCATCTTTCCTTCTACAGCACCGCGCGCCGAAGTCGGCGCGCAAGGACGTTTCAGCCCTCTAGGTAAACTGATCGATTTTACTCTAAAATCGACTTTGATTCGAGGAATTATGCATGAGCAGGGCAGCTTTCTTCGAAGGAGGCTCCCGGCGAAGGCATTCTCCGCCCTCGTCATCTCATAGGAGCCGATGCACGCTCCCTGAATCATGCGACGCGGAGCTCGTCGGAGACGCCGGCAAAGCGCTGTTATCACCGGCCGATAGTGACAAGGTGTCGAATACCGGACAGAGCCCGGGGCCGAGCTCGCGAAGGCGCGAAAACCGGTTCTAGGAAGACTATCCCGAGGTTTCCAGGCGGCGATCGCCGCGCAGAAGGTTCAGCCAGGCCCGGGACACTTTCTCCGCGCCAGTGCCCCCGATATGGCAATCGTCGTAGCGGTCGTCTCCATCGAGCAACGCGTCAGAATTTACGCCCTCTCGGATACCGTGGCCGCTTTTTGACAGGGCCAGTTGCGCCCGTACTATCGCATTGTCTGGAATATGCTCCTTGAAGCCGCCGTTGCTCGGTTCGAGACATTTCGATGCGATCGAAATGTAGACGGGTGCTTCGACGCCGTGCTGACGCAACGTGTCAACCATCGACATGAAAAATTCCTGATAGGTCTCCGCAGTGGTGCCGATAACGAGGTCCTTCTCTCCTTGCACCCAGAGGACGCTCGTTATCCGATAACCGGAATCCTGAAGCTGTTTCACGGTATCGACCAGCACGGGATTGAGGTCACCGCCTTTCGCCCATCGTGCGACCTCAGATCCGGAATATGCGAGAGGTGCGAGGATAACGCTGTCATTTTGTCCCGATGCGATCAAATTGTTCCCAAGCAGCGTCCAGTACTCTCCCTTGGTATCGGTCGATCCAAGAAGTGGCGAGGCGGCGATGAAGCACCGTTTGTCAAAGGCGTTTACAACGCGAGCGCCATAATTCGACCTGTGCCGTTGTCCACCGTCGTTGGCCGCGTTCGATTGACCAAGAACGAGTAAGACAGCAGTTCGGTCAGTTTGAGTCGGGCAGGTCACAAGCGTTTTTGATTCATCCCCGATGAGTCGTTCCTTGTCGTCGAAAGCATAACGGCTTGGAGCCGCCGCCTTCTCTCCGCCAACCATTGTCCTCAGCGCGGAAAGTTGTGGCCAAGGAAAGATCTCATGTCTCGCGCTCATGCCGCCGAGAAAGTACATGGCGATCAAGGCGGCAAGGCCGACTGCCATTGTTTTGCGCATGCCGTTGACTTTCAAGCGTCATCCGACGACACACCGCCACATCTGCTTGCCTCGGGCATGATCTTTAAAAAAGAGAATTCGTCGCGAAGATCGAGCCCATTCCACGACTAGTTCGCGTGGCGTCGCCGAAGTCTGCTCAAATATAGACCGGACCGGTGATTTCAATAATCCGGTTGGGTGAGAGATCGTGCCTGCTGTGCAGCCTGCAGTTCCATGGAGAAACTCCCGTTGCTCGTCCATCCCAATAGGGCGGGTCCAGATAAAGCAGCGGGCCGCCGATCGTACGCGCGATAAATCGCCGCCGGGCAGGTCTCCAGCGGACCCGCGAACTGCTGGCAAGGGAAAGCTCTGAGTATGGCCGCAACACGAATAACAAAGCGGCTGGTCATGGGTTGATCCCCGACCAGCCGCGCTGTGTCAGGCGGCCTTTGCCGCCGTCACGGCGGCGAGCAGAATGCCGGCAGTCTCCACCGATGAACCGGGGTTCTGCCCGGTGATCAGCAGGCCGTCCTGGACGGCATAGGACGACCAGTCGTGGCCGCTGGAATAGATGCCGCCATTCTCCTTCAACATGTCCTCGACCAGGAACGGCACCACCTGGGTCAGACCGACGCCGTCTTCCTCGGAGTTCTTGAAGCCGGTGACTTGTCTGCCCTGAACCAGCGGCGTGCCGTCGGCAGCCTTGACGTGGCGCAGCACACCCGGTGCGTGGCAGACAAAGGCGACGGGCTTGCCGGCCTGATAGAGCGATTCGATGAGGGCGATCGAATTCTTGTCTTCCGCCAGATCCCAAAGCGGGCCATGGCCACCCGGATAAAACACGGCGTCGTAATCTTCATGGGAGACCGAAGCGAGCGTTACGGTCGAGGCGAGCACGGCCTGGGCTTCCGGGTCGGCATGGAAGCGACGGGTCTGATCGGTCTGGAAGCTCGGTTCGTCGCTCTTCGGGTCGAGAGGCGGCTGTCCGCCCTTGGGCGATGCGACGGTGACGTCGGCGCCGGCTTCGAGGAAGGCATAATAGGGGGCGGCGAACTCTTCGAGCCAGAAGCCGGTCTTCCGGCCGGTATTGCCGAGTTCGTCGTGCGAGGTGAGAACCATGAGGATTTTCATCTGGAGATCCTTTCGAGACAGATGTGATCGGTTGCTGTCGATGAGCGGATCATGCCTCGGCCATTCTCATTCCGGAAATTTATTTCTTTGATTTCAGATATGCGTTTGGCAATATATCTGGATGAAGTATGACCTCAACCTTCTCCCTGTCTTCGTGGCGCTCATGGAAGAGCGCAATGTCACGCGCGCAGCCGAACAACTGGGCATGACGCAGCCGGCCGTCTCCAACGCCTTGAACCGCCTTCGCGAGACGCTGCGCGATCCGCTGTTCATCCGCGAGCGCTATGGCATGAAGCCGACTGAAATGGCGCAGGCGCTTGCTCCAGTGATCCGCGGGGCCCTGGCGAGCCTCGATGACGTCATTCTCGGTCAGCAGGCGTTCGATCCGGCGCGGGCGACACGGCAGTTCACCATCGCCCCGAACAGCTACGTCGAGTTTGTCCTGATGCCGGTGATCGTGGCGCGGCTGCGCGAATGCGCGCCCGGGATCAGGCTTCGCCTGACGCCCTTCGGCAATGATCTGGCTGAGACCGGCGCGATTTCAGGGGCGACGGAAATGGTGCTCGGCAGGATCGTCGAGCCGCCTGATAACATGGTCGTGCAGCATCTCATGGATGATGGACTGGCCTGCGTCGTGCGCAGCGATCATCCCGAGATCGCCGAAAGCATCTCCGAGGAACAGTATCAGCGGATGCGGCATGTCAACGTGCTTCCGCCCGGCCGGATGCGTGTCGGCCTGTTCCAGATGCTGCAGCAGGCCGGTCTCAGGCGCGACGTCTCGGTCTCCGTCACCCATTTCCTGGCGGTCCCGGAAATGGTGGCCGTCACCGACTACTGCGCGACACTGCCCCGGCTGATCTGTCAGCGCCTTGCCCGCGACCCGCGTCTCAAAATCCTGCCCGCACCGGTCAATCTTGGCAGCTTTCCGGTAGAGCTGGCATGGCATGTCCGCTATCGAAACGATCCGGCTCATCGGTGGCTGAGGTCATTGATATCAGAGGTGGCAAAGGATGTCTCCGACGCTGCGGCGGCAGAAGCGATGGCTGGAAATTGAAAACGCGTGTTCGAGACCTCGGCGAGGCCTTCATGGGCGAAATTGCCGGGCAAAAATCGGTGTTGATGGCACCCGATTATGTTGGGATACGTCGCTGTTCCCGCTGCAGACGCCAGCCCGCGCTCCGTCCTCTTCGGGGCTTGATCCGAGGATCCACTCTGGTCGCCTCGCGAGCCGCTCCCGGGCATTGCCTCCCACTACGACCGGGAAACCGCTCCCGTCCGTGACGGGATTTAAGGCCGGTTTCCTTGCAGCGCTTCCACAAAACGGATGACGTCACCGACCATTCTGTCGTTCAAGATATCGTTGTGACCCGCACCGTCATAGATCAACATCCGCTTGGGCTCGGGTGCGATGCGGTACAACGCCTGCCCTGAAGAAAGCGGGATGCTATCGTCAAGCCGGCCGTGGAGGAACAACTTCGGTTGTCCTACTTTGCCTATGTTGAGGTCCGAGCGAAAGGGATCCTTGAGAAGAACCTCGACCGGGAGGAACGGATAATGCGTCTGCGCAATCGACAGTACCGACAGGTACGGAGACACCAGAATGACGCCCGCGGCCGGCCTCTTCGCGGCGGTATTCACGGCGACGCCAGTGCCAAGTGACCGGCCGAGCACAATGATCTCGCTTCCGCCGTGTGCCGAAAGCCAGTCGAACGCGGCGATCCCGTCTGTCAGCAGGCCCTGCTCGCTGGGTGAGCCGGTCGATCCGGGATAGCCGCGATAGGAAATCGCCAGCAATCCAATCCTCCGCGTGGTCAGCGCCTGGGCGAGAAACGCGTAATTGTCGAGGCGGTCACCGTTTCCGAAGAAGAGGAGCACGCAGGGCTTGTCGCTGTCGCCCTGGCTGTACAGTCCCTGAAGCATCTCTCCGTCGGGCGTCTGGATGTGGACCGTCTCGCCCCAACTCGGGTGCTCCGGAACAGGTGTGGCGCCGGCTCCGGGGTAAAGCAGGGCTCGCTGAGACAGATAGATCAGACCCACGAGCGCCACGTAGGCGAAGACCGCCATCAGCGGCAAGATCAGCAAGTACCTTGTAGCGCTCACGACAAACTGTACCCGCCGGTTTGGCAATGACCAGAACGCTATGCGGCAACCGCGGCCCGTTGCGGCGTGGTGTGCTCAGCGCAGCGGCAATATAGGCACAAAGCGATCCTATGGAGAAGAGGCTCGACTGATCGCCGCATCTGAACCGGACCGCATGCGGAGGGCGCGCTCACCGGCTATGTTATCTATCCGCATTGGCGCTCTGCGAATGCATGAGCTGCCATCTTCAGCATCGAAGAGAGGTCGATCGCTGAACTTGCCTGGCCGGATCGATGTAGCCTCGGCGACAAAGGAGGAGTGCCGCCAACGCCTTTCACCCTGGCAAAAGGGTCCTTCGCCCGTGCCCTCCTAGGCCGGGAAAGGGTTTTGCCACGCATCCAGTTCTTCAAGCCGTCCGTACCACGTCTGGATATGCCGAAACTCGGCGACGGGAATCCCGGCGGCGGTTGCAAAAGGAAGTGCCGCGGCCAATGCGAAGTCTGCCACAGTCAGTGTCTTCCCGACGGCGACGCTGTTCTTGGCCAAATGATCGTCGAGCACGCGACCATGGAGTCGAAAACTCGTCTTCGCATCTTCGATCACGGCGACGTCAGGCTCCCCGCCGAACAACGGCTTGATCAAGGTTTCAAACCACAGCGTTGCACCGTGCCGGGTGAAATGACTGGCATCCCAGCTCAACCAGCGCAGCACGTCGATCTGCCGGTGGTCATGCGGCCAAAAATCCGATGCGACGCTGTCAGACAGCCTGCACATGATGGCGTTCGCTTCCCATAAAGTTCCGGCATCATCCTGCAGCACCGGGACTTTCCCGTTCGGGTTAAGCGCCAGGAATTTTGCGGTGCGCTGTTCTCCGCTTGCGAGGTCAACCCTGACGAACTCGACGTCGGCTTTAAGAAAACGGGCAGCGGCGCAGGCCTTCCGCGGATTGAGCGTCTCGCAATAATAGAGCTTCATCGCCGCCTTAGACATGATCCGGCCCCTCGGATTCAGTCCCGAGAAAGACGCTCAATCGCTCGAGACTTTGGGACCAGCCGGCTTCATGACCCTTAAGTGACGATGCGCTATCAAATCCACTCTGCCGAAAAGTCATTTCCGTACCTCCGTCGCTTTCCCTGAACGTGATGGTGACGACTGTTTCCGGGCTATTTTCGCCGGTTGCGAGTTCCCAGGCATGTGTGAAGACAAGCCTGTGCGGCGGCTCGACCTCCAGATATTTTCCGCCGACCCAATGCTCTTCTCCATCTGGCGCGATCAGACAGGCGCGGTGTCTACCGCCGGGCCAGGCTTCGAGTCGGTCGCCCACCGCCTTGAAACCGTGAGGACCGCACCACTGTGCGAACGCTTTCGGGTCGGTCCATGCCCTGAAAACCAGATCGCATGGGGCATCAAACCTTCGTACAAGAACCAGGTCGCGGGCGTTGTCGGTGTCGGTCTCTGGATTAGTCATTTTCGTATCCTTGTACCTTGGACAGATAGTCATCGAGACGATCAAAGCTTTGATCCCAGAAGCGTCTGTAATCGGCGATCCAATCAGCAATTGTCTTCAACGCAGCCGGCTCGAGGACGCGGGGACGCGAATTCGCCTCACGGCCGGAGCGGATCAATCCGGCCTGTTCCAGGACCTTGAGATGCTTTGATATGGCAGGCTGAGACAACTCGAAGGGATCAGCGAGCTCGGCCACCGTCGCCTTGCCGTTCGCAAGCCGCCCAAGAATTGCTCGCCTCGTGGGATCGGCGAGTGCGGAGAAAATCGCATCGAGCTTGTCGTCCATATATCACCATGTAGCTATATAGCCGAATGGATATATTCTGTTCAGCGTAATGTCAACGGTTTTGCATGGGCGAAATCACGGGGCAAAAATCGGCGTTGATGACTCCCGATCATGTCGGGATACGTCGCTGTTCCTGCTGCAGACGCCACCCCGCGCTCCGTCCTCCTCGGGCTTGACCCGAGGATCCACTCTGGCCTCGTCAATCAGCAGCGGGCATGGATCCCAGGCTCTGGGCCTGGGATTAAGGAGGGTGGGGGCGGGTTTTCGATAACCAAAGCGGTATAGGGTGAGGCTTGGGGCTGATTACCGCTACAATCAGGTGGCGCCAGGAACCACATGATAGTGCTTCGCCCACGCCTGTCGGTGAAAGCGGCCGATCGTGCTCAAGATGCGATTACAGCAACAGCAATCAGGGTGACAAAGACACTCAGCGGCGCCAGGTGTGCATGGTCGCGGTGGCGTAGAACCGTGAAAACCGCAGCCCCGATGATGACCGCCCCGAGCCCCACGCCGACAATGCGGCTGGCAGGAAGCGCAATCAGGACGGCGCTCGATATCTCCAGCCCACCCGTCACGATGCCCCACCAGCGCGGGTAGCCCCACCGAGCGAATTCGCTTCGCGTCCCTGCCGTGCCGATGGCGTTGACGAGACCTGCGCCCGCGAAGGCGACAACCAGGAACCAGATGGAAAGAACGTGAACCATCTTAGTGCGCCCCGATCATCATGGGGATGGCGACCAGCACCATGATCACCGCCGTCAGGCCGTGAATGCCGAAGGCGCTTCTGGTGGAGCCTTTCGCTGCGAGAACGAGCAGCATGTCGCCCGCAGGGATCATCGCTTCGATCAAAAGCACGATGCCGACCTCCCGTTGGGAACCCCACACCATGAACGCCAGCACGAGTAATCCCGCGACGATATCGCGAACACCCTTGAGGCGGAGCCACCAAGCGACGTTTGGGCCTTCTTCGGGAAGCGGCAGGCCGAAACTGCGCATCGTGGTCGTCGGGCTCGCAATATAGCTGGTGCCGATCACGATAATAGCGAGGGCAAGCAGCAATCCGGCCCCGTTGGCAAACCAAAGCATGAGACAATCCTTCTATCATTGATATAAAAACTAGCACTGCTATATAAAATGCCTTAGCATTGCTAGTTAGTCAAGCGTTGGTATAATCTTTGATGAGTGCTGGCCCTGCATGGAGATTGAGCAATGGGGATCGCAGAGCGAAAAAGTCGGGAAAGGGCAGGGCGCGAAGAGCGCATTGTCGCGGCAGCACGTGCCGTCGCGGAGAGTGAAGGGTGGGATGCCGTGACGATCCGCCGCCTGGCCAAGGAAATCGAATACAGCCAGCCAATCCTCTATTCGCATTTCGCCAACAGGGACGCCATCGTTGCCGCGGTTGCAGTCGAGGGCTTCAAGGAACTCGCAACCGTTCTTCAGGAAGCGGCAGGCGGGGCGAACGGGCGACGAGATGCCCTCATGGATGTTGCCATGGCCTATTTTGCCTTCGCGCTCAGTCGCCCAGCACTCTACCAGGCCATGTTTATCCTGCCGACCCAACTGCAGTTCGCCGAGGCCGAAACGAGATCGGAACTTCGGGCCGGTTTCGACGCCATTGCAGCAGCTGTGTCTCCGTTCTCGCGCCATGTGGAGATCGTGACCGAGACCTTCTGGGCAGCCCTTCATGGGCTTGCCGAGCTCGAACGTTCAGGCCGCATCAGGCCCGGCATGCGTGACAAACGCATCGCGCTTGTGGTTCAGGCGATCGTGGATGCGGGAGGAAACGCGCCCCGTCGCGGCTGATGACATCAGTCGCTTGGCGCATCGGCTACCGGATGTGGACTGCGCATCTCCAACAGAGAGCTGTCGCCGATCATGTCCAGATCCGTCGCTGTCCTTGCTCCACACGCCACCCAACAGGTTCAAGATCTGAGATTAATCACCGTCATTGTACGACACCGGCCTTGCGTAGCCCCTCCACGACGAGCTCGAAATCGGCGGGGTTCTTGAAGGGCAAGACTTTGCGACGGTATTCCAGGGAGTAGTCGGGATTGACGCGCATCACCTCTTGCCACGTCGCGCGAGCCTCTTCGAAACGGCCGAGGTGCCCGTAACAGGCGGCCAGAAGCGCGCGCGAGACATCGGTGACGGGGTTGCGGCTCACGCGCTGCAGCAACAGTTCGACGGCCTCTTCGTACCTTCCCAGTGGAAACAAGGCCAAGGCCTGAAAGTGAAGAACGACATCCGGAAAATACGGGTTGAGGACCCTCGCCCGATCGAAATAGGCGAGTGCCTCCTCGGATCTGCCTGAATAGATGAGTGCCTCGCCGAGGCCGACATGCCCTTCGGCGAAGTTCGGATTGAGGACGATCGCACGCTCGGCCTCGCTGATGGCTCTATCGTGCTGTCGCGAGTAAAGCTTGACCACACTCAGTGCCCAGTGCGCCACGGGATCGCTATCATCCCGCGCTACCGCCAGGGTCGCCGCCTCTTCGGCTTGCTCGATCGAGCGCTGCGGCAACGCGCTCCACCGGTTCAGGTAGTCGAGCCCGTGGGTAAGGGCGAGGAAGGCGTGGGCCGAGGCGAAGTTCGGGTCCAGTTCGACGGCACGTTGCAAAAGGTCGCGGGCGTCGCTGTTCGTTTGCTTCGTCAGCCGGTGCCACAGCTCCCGGCCACGCAAGAAGCAGTCATACGCCTCGGGGTGCCGCATCTGCCCCGGCGCAAGTCTTTGCCGATCGCCCTCTGTCAGGTTGACCGCCAGCGCGCCGACGATCTGCTGCGTGACATCGTCCTGAACCGCGAATATGTCGGTGAGGTCGCGATCGAACCGCTCCGCCCATAAATGCCCGCCGGTGGTCGCGTCGATGAGCTGCGCGGTGATGCGTACCCTGTTCCCCGATTTGCGTACGCTACCCTCAAGCACATACCGCACGCCGAGCTTCGTGCCCACCTCCTGCACATGGACGTTCTTGCCCTTGAAAGTGAACGACGAATTGCGAGCGATGACGAAGAGCTGCGACAGCTTCGATAGCGCCGTGATGATGTCTTCCGAGATGCCGTCGGCGAAGTAATCCTGTTCGGCGTCACCGCTCATGTTGGCGAACGGCAGGACGGCGATCGACAGCTTCGGCGGCGCTGCCATCGCCGGTCGGCTCGTCGCGGTTTCCGAGGTCGCGGCTGCCTTGGTCGCTGCGCTGCCGACTTGCAGCGAATAGACCCGGATCGGCTCGGCGATGTTCTTGAGCTGCGTGCTGCCGAGATCGCTGACCGAGAGGTCGAGCCTCGCCTTGACTTGGCGATAGGCATCCTCGGACAGGCAGATCGCGCCCGCCGCAGCGACGCCCTCCAATCGCGAAGCGATGTTGACCCCGTCGCCCATCAGATCGCCGTCGCTTTCCTCGACGACGTCGCCCAAATGGATACCGATCCGGAACTCGATGCGACGGTCCTGCGGGACGCCGTCATTGCGCTCCACCATACCGTTCTGCACCTCAATGGCGCAGCGCACGGCGTCCACCACGCTGCGGAACTCGACCAGCGCACCATCGCCGGTGCGCTTCACCACCCGGCCGTGGTGCACGGCGATCGTCGGATCGATGAGATCGCTGCGCAGTGTGCGCAACCTCGCCAGGGTGAGGTCCTCGTCAGCGCCGGCAAGCCGACTGTACCCGACCACGTCCGCGGCCAGGATTGCAGCCAGCTTTCGGTTCTCGCTCATGGCGCTGTCTCCTAACTTCCACGATAACAGGGAGACAGAGGGCAAGAAAGAAGTTTTAGCCGCTGCTCAGAGCGATCCTGGTTGGCCATGGTTCATGTGGACGCTGCCGACGTTACAGCCCCACGCAATGACTGCTCTGTCATGGGGCCGAACGGAAGATCCGGCCCCCGATCGGCTCAGGCCCGATTCCGCCGCATCTCTGTGACGCTCCGCCAGGCGGCCGACACCAGGAAATAGAAGGCGCCGAGGCCGGCATAGCCGGCGATGTTGGCAATGGAGGGCGGTTCCGGCATTTGCGCCTGGGCGATGAAGAAGGCGCCTGCCACCGCGGATTGGCCGCCGCTGAGGATCATCGCCCACTGGCCGCCATTGGTCTTCCAGCGCCGGACAGCGGTTCTAAGCTGCAGCAGGCCGGAAAAGATCGCCCAGAGGCCAAAGACGCCGAGAACCCAATTCATGCTCATCGTCAGGGCGACGATCACGGCCGCTGTCGTCACCGCGCTGACGGCGACGTTGATCGCCTGGCTGCGGTTGTTTGCAAGGCCACCATTGCGCGCTGCGTCGATGAGGTTGGCGGCGGCATCCCAGGCCGGGTAGAGGATCAGCAAACCAGCCGCGACGGCAAGCGACTGGCGGCCGGTCGTCAAGGCTGCTGCGACCCAGATTGCGGAAAAGGCTGCGCGGGTGAAGTAATAGCGCGTCAGCCACTCTTCCCTGTCGCCAGGCGCGACGGTGGTTTGATCGTTGGTCATCAAGATCTCTTTCCTGAATGTGATGGTGTTGGTCTGATAGGGACGGCTCACCGCCGGGAGCGGCGTCGTCCCTCATCGCGATTGCTTTCATGGGTTTGCCGGAACTGCCCGAGTGCCGACGGGCGGCTGCCGAGACGACGGTTCTCCGTCATTCGGGCGCATTGGCTGCCGGTCAGGCAGCATTCCCTGGTAAATCGCCGGTCGAACCGGGGGCGGCCCGGCCGACCGGCGACGACGTGGTCACATGGGCGGCACCACGCCATTTTTGCCGACAAGCACCTGATGGGCGAGGGGACCCGAGGCAGCCTTCTCGGCGGGGATGAAGACGACGGCGCCGGGAACGAGATCGTCATTGCTGGCCGGAGCGATGGTGACGACCGGCGTGCCGTCCGGAATGGCGATCTTCTTTTCCTTGCCGTGATAGGAGACGGTGACGGTGCGGCCATCGACGCCCTTGACGGCGTCGGCCACGGTCGCGTTGGTCATGCTGCTGTTGGGCTTGAGGTCCCAGCCGTAGCTGCCTTCACCGGCACCCTTCATCGCCGGCGGGAAGATCAGCACTTCAAGCGCGCCGTCGCCACCGCCTTCACTCGGCAGCGATGCGATGCCGACGAAGTCGCCCGGCTTGATGTCGGTGACCGCAGCGTTTGCAACGCTCGCCAGTTTCCAGCCGTCGGCGAGGGTGACATCGACGGTCTCTCCCTCGCGGGTCTTCACCTTGAGAGCGGAGCCGCTGTAGCTGACGATGCTGCCCCTGACATGGATCTGCTCGGGCTTCTGGTCTTCGGCATGGACAGGCGCCGCGGGCAGGGCCGCAGACGCGATGGCGGTGAGCCCCAGCATGAAGGCGGGGAGAATGTTCTTGATCATGTCGTTCTTCCTACTAGTTGGTAGTTTCACTGAACGTCGTTGTCACTCCGGGCTTTTATGCCGCCCGGAGCTCTATTGAGCGGCGGTCGGAGACAGCCGCTGCAAGGTGGGGGCCAGAATGGTGGCGAAGATCTCCGGGGCACCGTAAGCCCGGGCTGAAAGCATGGCGCCATGGACGGTGGCCATGAAGGCTTCAGCCTCGACGCGCGGTTCGCTCGACAGTTTCAAACTGCCGTCCTGAGCGCCCCGTTCCATCACCGAGGTCAGCCATGTCGACGCAAAGCGGAAGAAAGCCTTGACCTCGGCTGCGACCTCCGGCGGCAGCGCCGGCAGTTCGCTCGCCAGCAGGGCGCAGACGCAAAACGGTCGGCTGGCATCCTCGATGCACTGGGCCCAGTGGCCCGCATAGGCTTGGAGGAGCGCCAGGGGATTTCGCACCTGTTGCTCCAGGCCGGCGATCGCCGCCTCGGCATCCTCGCGATATCGCACGACAAGCGTGCGCACCAGGTCGGTCTTGCTGGGAAAATGGTGATGGATGCTGGCCTTGCGGATGCCGACGACGGCAGCAATATCGGCATAGCTGAAGCCGTTATAGCCTCCGGTCATGATCAGAGCTCGGGCGGAGGCCAGGATTTCGTCGGAGGTCGTCAAAACATTGCTCATGGATTTCATCTACCTTCCAGTAGGAAGGCTGTCAAGCGGCAAGCAGATCTCCGCCGTCAGCCGTCGTCGAGACGGTGACAGGCTTCACCTTGACTCTGGTGAAAGCGATGGCGGCATCGGTTGTAGCGACCGGCCTTGACTCGCCTCGAATACCCAGAACATAATCAGAACATCTAATATGCGGTATGGAGTTCCGGATGTGCGGTCGCGTCTACATCAAGACATCGCTTGAGGAGTTGGTGCGCAATTTCGCCTTTGCAGAGCGGGGCGCGATCGATGCGCTCGGGAACCGATTTCCGCGCTATAACGGCGCGCCGACGCTGGACTATCCGATCATCATTCGCGACATGGTCCGCGAGCCTGATGTCATGGGGCCGGTGTTCGCCTCGGCGCGCTGGGGTCTGATGCCGGCATGGATGAAGCCGGGAGGGCGGCCGCCGCCGATCAATGCCCGCTGCGAGGGCATCAGTACCAACGGCCTGTTCCGCTCGGCTTACAGGTCGCGCCGCTGCCTGGTGCCGATCAACGGCTTCTTCGAGTGGAAGGATATCTTTGGCACCGGCAAGAACAAGCAGCCCTATGCGATCGCCATGGCTGACGGCTCGCCCTTTGCGCTCGCCGGCATCTGGGAGATTTGGCGCAGCCCGGAAGGCGTCGACATCAGAAACTTCGCAATCGTCACCTGCGAGCCGAATGCGATGATGGCGCAGATCCATGACCGCATGCCGGTCGTCCTGCACCGCGAAGATTACGAGCGCTGGCTATCGCCGGAGCCTGATCCGAGCGACCTGATGAAGCCGTTCCCGGCGGAACTGATGACCATGTGGCCGATCGGCCGCAATGTGGGTTCGCCGAAGAATGACACGGCTGACATCATCGATCCGATCGACCCCGATCCGGAACCGACGCTGATCTGAATTCACCGGCTCGGGCGGGAGCCATCCATCAACCATGCGGTCAAAGGAAAACCTCGCGAGAGGACAGGACGACGCATGCCAGAACAAATCACATGGAAATCGTGGGAACATGTCAGCGGCCGGGAAATCAAATACAAATGGCGGCACGCCTGGAAAGAGAAACCCGGCGACGATTACGTCGCTTTTGACGGCGATACCCAGATCGGCAGGATATTCCGCTCACAGGCAGGCGGAGGGATCGATAATCGATGGTTCTGGATCGTGGCGACAGATGGCAGCCATCGACTGGATTGGCCATCGGCCGGATACGAGGACAGTGCCTATGTCGCCTCGAGGCGGCTGGAAATGATCTATGAGAGCATCAAGAGCGGGAAACGGAGGACGCACCCATGAGCATCGAAGGCCATTCGACTGCGCCGGGCGCCAATGTGATCGTTGAGCATTATTGCGAGCACCGGCTTGCTGACGGCACACGCTGCAAGGAGTGGGGAGGCTGGGGAAACAGCCCATCCCCGGCCGTTCCAACGCGCTGGTGGTGCTTCGAGCATTTCCCGCACAAGACATTTGAACAGGAACAGGCGCTCCGGCGTAAGCTGGAGGCGGCCGGGGGCGAGAAAATCATCCAATAAGAGCGGGCTGATTATCTCGATATCGTTGAAGCGGCATACAGATATTCTGCTATCAGCCGTCGGTCGAGACGGTCACAGACTTCCACGCCTCTATCTCCTGCTGGAGGCGAACGATCCTCTCCGATACGTGTTTGAGGGCGTCGCTGCCGAGCAGCAGCTGCGGCGGCGGATTATCGGATTCGATGAGCTCCAAAACCGCCGCGGCCAGTTTGGCGGGATCGCCGAGCTGCTTGCCGCTGACGGCCTGGCGCGCCTTACGGATCGGATCGAAAAGGCCATCATAATCGGTGATCGACCGCTCGGTGCGGACCATCGATCGTCCGGCCCAGTCCGTCCGGAAGGAGCCGGGGCAAAGGGTCGTCACATGCACACCGAACGGGGCCATTTCCGCCCGCATCACCTCCGATATGCCCTGGAGCGCAAATTTGCTGCCGCAATAATAGCCGATGCCCGGCATGGTGATCATGCCGCCCATCGAGGTGACGTTGACGATGAAGCCGCGGCGTCGTGCGCGAAACCCAGGCAGAAATGCCTTGGCAACGGCGACGGCGCCGAAGACGTTGACGTCGAACTGCCGCCGCATCTCTTCGATCGGCGACTCCTCGAGCACGCCCTCGTGGCCGTAGCCGGCATTGTTGATCAGCACGTCGACAGGCCCATGCTCGTCCTCCGCCTGGCGGACGACATCATCAATCCGGTCGAACTCGGTGACGTCGCAGACGACCGGCCGCAGGCCAGGCAGGGTTTTGGCGAGCGCTTGGCGCGACGCTTGCGAGCGCACGGTGCCGATCACCGTGTGGCCCGCCTGAAGGGCCGCAGACGCAATGGCGAGCCCGAAGCCGGAATTCGATCCGGTGATGAAGAAGGTCTTTCGTGACATCAGCGATATTCCTTGATTGAGGATGGAACTTGACAAATAGTATGGAGAAACCGGTGAATCGATTGCGGATTCTCTCAGAATGTTGCCAAATCCTATGATGGCTGATCGCGGCCTATCCAGGCGAGAGGAGATGGTCGCGTTGGCCGGGCGTCTCGCCCCGCGTCACGGATACAATCCGACCGCGCTTGCTTTCGTCCGCATATTGCGCACGGAAGCCGTGCTCCACGACATCCCGGTGCTCTACAAACCGGGCGCGGTTTTCGTCTTGCAGGGCAGCAAGCAGGGCATCCTCGAAGGCGAAGTCTTCCTCTATGATGAGGAGCATTATCTGGCGGTGTCGCTGCCCGTTCCGTTTCGGATGACGTCGACGGCCAGTCCCGAGCGGCCCTTGCTTGCGGTCTATGTCGAGTTCGATATGCAGATGGCGGCCGAGATCGCATTGCAGGTGGAAAAACATGCCGAACTGCCAGGCGACCAGCCGAGAAGTCTCGTGTCGAGCAGCATGGCTGACGATATCGAGGATGTCCTGCTGCGCCTGCTGACGGCGCTTGGCAGCAGCGTCGAGACGGATGTGCTTGGCGCCGGCATTCTGCGCGAACTGCACTACCGCGTCCTGGTCGGTCCGCAAGGCGGCGCGATGATCGCCGCCCTCCAGCAGAAAGGCAGATCCGGAAAGATCATTCAGAGCCTCGCCTGGTTGCGGGAAAACTATGGCCTGGAGATCGCCGTCGCCGATCTGGCAAGAGAGGTGGGCATGAGCGTTCCCTCCTACCATGTCCATTTCAAGGGGCTGACCGGCAACAGTCCGATGCAATACGTCAAAGCCATGCGGCTTCATGAAGCAAGATTGATGATCGCGCGCCAGACGAGAACGATTGCCGAGGTCGCGGTTTCCGTGGGCTACGCCAGCCCGGCGCAGTTCAGCCGCGATTTCAAACGGCATTTCGGGCGCACGGCATCGCAAGAGATCACGTGGGTCCAGCGCCACCTTGGCGAACTGGGTGACGATCACGGCTAAAGCATGTCTCGCAAAAGTGTGCAGCGGTTTTGCGGCAAAGACATGCGGAAAAACAAAGACCTAAAGCGCGGGCCAAGCGAATCTGAAAGATCGCGACGCGCGATCGCGACGCGCTTTAGGCCGCTTGGTCGGCCGCCTGCGCAGCCGTCGGCTTCGCCCATCGCGACGTGGGGGTCACGCGCCCGACGGTGCAACGGCCCGCAACGCGGTCCTGACGATCGCATCGCCGAACTCCGGCGAGACCGGGCGATGGCCGACCAGCAGCCGGAAGAAGACCGGTCCGTAGATCATGTCGAGCAGCGCCTCCATATCAAGCGGCGGAACGATCTCTCCCCGAGCCAGAGCCTCCTCCAGGATGACACGACCCGCGTTGCGGCTCGACAGGATCACCCGATTGCGGAAGGCCTTGGTGAATTCGCTTTCCGGGTCGGCGGCCGCAAGTGCCATGGTGATCTGCCGCCCGCGCGTGCTCGCAAAGGCAGTCACCAGTCCGCTCATCTGCGCGCCGAGAGCCGCCTGTGCCGTGCCTCCTCCAACCTCCGCTTCCGGCAGCCGGTTGACCAGAAGAGCGGCCATCGCCAGTTCCTGCGCATTGGCCCAGGAGCGGTAGATCGTCGGCTTGCCGACGCCGGACCGCGCCGCCACGGCTTCGATCGTCATGCGGCCAAAACCTTCGGCCATCAGGATTTCATGGGCGGCCTCCAAGGCACGCCTCTGCGCGGCAGCGCTTGGCGGTCGCCCTCGTTTCCTCGGTGTTGCATTACTCTCTTGACTCATATCTTTACGATACGTAACGTTAATATATAAACCAGTCAAGGAGGATCGTCCATGCCGAGTTTTGCCCGAAAAGTGAGCGCCTACTTCATCGTCAAGGATGCGGCACGGGCCATCGACTTCTACAAGGAGGCTTTCGGCGCCACGGAAGTCTTCCGCATGACCGATCCTTCGGATGGGCGGATCGGCCATGCCGAGCTGCGTTTCGGAGAGACGCTGATGATGTTGGCGGACGAATATCCGGACTTCGGCGCCCTGTCTCCCGATACCATCGGAGGCTCGCCGGTGACCTTCCACATGGACACGGTGTCGACCGACGAAGCATTGGCGCAGGCGCTGTCGGCTGGGGCGACGATGTTGCGCCCGGCGACCGACCAGAGTTTTGGCGAGCGGGTGGCGCAGGTGCTTGATCCCTTCGGTCATCGCTGGATGTTGTCGCAAACCATCGAACAGGTCACGCCTGAGGAGATGCAACGCCGCTGGAACGAGGACATGTCGGCGTAAGTGCCGCAGCCCTTGAAGCGCTCGAGGAGGCTGAGCGCGCCTTCAACGCGGCGGTGGTTTCCAACGATCCCACCCAGATCGCCGCCTGCATCACTGAGGATTGGGTGCCGGTGACGCCTGAGCGAGGCCCAATCCCTGCACAGGCTATTCTTTCGGCGATCGGATCCGGTGTCTTGAGCCATGACACGATGACCAAGACGACGCGATCGCCTGATGTGCAGCCCCTTGGAAATCCCTCCGATTCAAGACAAACTCATCCCGCTCTAGCTGGGGGGACTCTGATGGAAAACCACGAGCCGTTTTTACGCGAGGCGATTGCGCTCTCGAAATCCGCGATGGAACACGGCGACGAACCGTTTGGCTCGGTGCTGGTCAAGGACGGCGAAGTCATCCTTCGCGCCGAAAACAGCGTCTTCACCGGCCGCGATATGACGAACCATGCCGAGATGAACCTGGTTAAACTAGCGGCGCAGCACTACGACACTGCTTTTCTCGCGGAGTGCACGCTCTACACCAGCACGGAACCGTGCGCGATGTGCTCCGGGGCGATTTACTGGTCGGGCATCGGGCGCATGGTGTTTGCCTGCTCCGAAACGCGGCTTGGCGAGATCGCCGGGATCGGGTTGAACGTGCCGAGCCGGGCGGTGTTGCAAACCGGCGCGCGCAACGTCACCGTGGTTGGCCCGACGAACCTCGAAGACGAAGCCGCCGAAGTCCATCAGCAATTCTGGCCGAAGCATCTGGGCAAGGCTTAGAGCGCCGTGCGTCCTTTCGGACGCACAAAGGACGTCCTAACACTTTCAATCCTCGCATCGGGCTTTCGGTCTCGACAGACTTGGGGACGGTCACCGCGGGGCCCGGCGCGATCGTCTACATGCCCAAGGGTGAAGCGGTGACCATCCGCTCGCACGAGGAGGGCGCGCTCACCGCCTATGTCACCTATCCGCATTGGCGGCCGGCGCACGACTAAGCCGCGGTCTGCGGATCAGCGCTTGTATTCGGGTTCGCTGCGATCGAGTGCGCGCTTGACGGACTCCAGATGGAGCCGGGCCGACTCGGGGTCTCCTTCGCGCATTTGCCGATACGCCGCTTCGGCGATCTCGGGCGCGACGGCAAGGACTTCGCGTCCGGTCGACAGGGCGAGCGTCTGCACTTCGCAGGCGCGCTCGAGGTAATAGAGGTCGTCCCAAGCCTCGGCGATATTGGGTGCACAGACCATCACGCCGTGGTGCTTCATGAAGACGATGTCGGCATCGCCGATCGCGGCCGCGATGCGATCGCCCTCGCGCGCGTCGAGCGCCAGGCCGTTATAGTTGTGGTCGACGGCCGTGCGTCCATAGAATTTCAAGGCGGTCTGCCCGGCAAAGATGAGAGGATCGCCCTCCGTCATCGAAAGAGCGGTGGCATAAGGCATATGGGTGTGGAACGCCGCCTTGGCGCGGGGAACGTTTTTATGAATCCTGGCGTGGATGTAAAAAGCGGTGGCCTCGGGCTGACCGCTGCCCGACACCACGTTGCCGTGAAAGTCGCAGATCAACAGCATCGAGGCGGTCAGTTCGGCAAAAGCGTAGCCGTAGGGGTTGACGATGAACAGGTCATCATAGCCGGGAACGACGGCCGAGAAATGGTTACAGATCCCTTCCTCCATGCCGAGCCTTGCCGCCATCCGGAAGCAGGCAGCAAGATCGACGCGGGCCTGCCAGATGTCGTCCGTATCAAGTTTCGGCTGGTTGGGGCCGCCGGCGGGCGATGGGGCTGTATTGAGGGAGTGCGCCATAGGATCGTTTCAAATTTTTGTCGAAGGAGAGGGTGGCTATCTCTGAACTACGCCCGGATTGGCCTGGCATCAAGCCGGCTGGCGGCAAACATGGTTCGGTCATTTGCATATTTGGGTGAGTACGCGGCTCGGCGGCTGCGCCTTTCAGTACCCGCGAGCCTGGAATGGTGGTCACGGCGAGTGAGCCATCGGCGCGGACCATCGGGACCGGCATGGATCCCAGGCTCAGGGTCTGGGAGTTAGACACCGTTCTCTGGCGATTGCACTGCAAGGTAGTTCACAGGAACGAGGCGGCTATGCAGATCGGGGCCGTCGGGTTGCCCCGGATCATAGAAGATGCCGTTATCGGCGTCATAGAGGATGAAGTGGTCTCCTTCGACATGGACGACCGCTACCCCGCAAACATCGCCCCAGCTCTCTGCCTTGCGTAATCCGCCGGTCTGCCAGCCCAACTCGGTCAGGACGCCGCGCAGTTCGTTCCACGTCGTGTAATGATTGGTCTGAGCGCCCCAATCGATCATGCCGGCAATCTGGTCGTAGGGTTTGCCCGTCAGCATCTGCAAGACGAATACGCCGCAGCCATCATCCCTTGGACATTGCGTGACAAATTGAAAGCGGACCCTGTCGGCTGCGGGTTGTGTCAATGTTCAGTTCCTCAGCGCTTCACCGAGACGATGGCGGTCGACGACGTCCTGATCATCCTGGAAGCTTGTCGAAAAACCCTTAACTTGCCAACTCAGTCGTGTTCCCGATCGACAGCAGATGAGCCATCGCATCGGTAATTGCGTGGTTGTCATAGGGTTTCGAGAAGGCCCTGCTTCCCGTGGGGAGATCGCTCTCTTTGAGGATGGCCGCGCCGGAGGCAACGATCAACCTGACTGGTGGCCACCGATCCCGGATGTAATGAGATAGCTTGATGCCGTCCATCGTGCCCGGCATCTGAACATCGGTGAAAACCAGATCGATGTCGTTTCGCGACTCAAGGATGCGAATAGCTTCATCGGCATCGCATGCCTCAAGCGCTTCATAGCCCGCAGAGAGTACCAGATCGACGGCACTCATCCGAATAATCGTGCTGTCTTCGACGACCAGGACGACCGCTTTGCCATATTTCATCGCTCACTCGGTCAATTTGGAGTGTGAGCCTCGCAGGCTCCGATGGGATAGCGTTTCGCAAGCCATTCGGTTCCTAAGCGGCCGTAGAAATGTCGGTTCGCAAACCGGCGCTTTCCCGGTGGTTGATTGTGACGACGGCGCCGGGACCCGCGTCGCTCAACTGAATGTCGCCATTCAGGCTCTTTGCGAGCGCCTCCACAATGCCAGTCCCGAGGCCCGCCTTTAGTGCTTCGCGACCAGCAGGCATGCCGATGCCGTTGTCGGTAACGGCGAGAGTCCAGTCCTTGCCGGATGAGTGATAGTCGATGACGATTGCGCCCGGTCGTTCATCGGGAAAGGCGTGCTTGAGGGCGTTGATGACAAGCTCGGTCACGACAAGCCCCAAGCGAACGGAAACATCCGCTTCCACGGCGCTCTCGTCGACCATCACCTGAATCGCAAGCCTGTCGGGGTCGGCGATCATCGACGCGCCGAGGCTTTGGCAAAGCTGAGTGAAATAGTGACGGAGTTCAACCTTGCCGCCGTTGGACATGGAGAGTTGGCGTTGCAGGGCCGCGATCGACATGACCCGGTGATGGGCGTTGTGGAGATGCCCGCGCGCTTCCTCCGACTGGACCCGCCGGGCGCTCTGCATGAGAACGCTGGCAATGATCTGGAGGCTGTTGGCGACCCTGTGCTGGACCTCCTGCAGCAGGATGGCATTATCGCGAACGAGATCATCTTTCAGCCGAGCCTCGGCGCGCGCATCGGTCACGTCGGTGATGGCGAGCAGCAGGCGAATATGATCGATGTCGCCGTCGTCGAGTGTCCGTGCATTGACGACCAGGTGCCGTGTCTTCTGGTTTGGCCGTTGAAAGTCGATTTCGTAAGCCTCGATGGTGGCGCTGCCCGAGGCGGTGGCCGTGAGCAGTGACGCAAGCTGGGGCATCGCCCATTCACCGTTTCCAATTTCGCTGAGGCTTTGGCCGCAAACCATCTTGGGGTCGATGTCGAAGGCCCGGCAGAAGGATGCGCTCGCCGCAATGATTTTCTGGTCGTCGGATAGGTATAGCAGCGGTTCATTGGACGATACCACCACAGCAAGAGTGCTCGCCGCTTCGAAACGCACGGTGGGTGTCTTTTGCATGGAGAGGCCCTCAAGGGCCGGAGACTCACGAAGCAAGTCATCACTCGGCAACAATGCCAACCGGCCGGAAGCCTCAGCTGGACAAAAAGACTTTAACACGCGTGACGCGCAATCGCTTCATGCTAAATATCACGGGCTGCATGCCGGGCGACGCCGATGCCGAATGCATGCCCGCCCAAAAGTGTGCAGCAGTCTAGGGACAACGACATGCATCAAATAACAGACCTAAAGCCGATCGGCTGAATCCAATTCGATGCGACGCGCGACCGCAATTGGCGCGTTCCGGACGACGGCGGCCTTCCGCATTCGGCTCTTCGACCGGAAGGTTCGCGATCAAGGCGGAAAGTCGTTCGGCATCGCAAGTCGTGGACTCTGGCTTAGTCGGCCGACAGTTCGCTAACTCCGTTAGTCCGCTTAGGCCGATCCTGGCCTTACGCTTGCCACCTGTCGACCCGAAGTGGTCGTTACATCGTTTGCGCTTACGTCGACCATTGATGCGCTAGACCACGTCATCGGCAGAGATGTGCTTAACTTCGGTAATTCTCACCAGCGGGATCTCTGCGCGTTCGTTTGCCTCCATCACATCTTGTTCCGACGAAGCGTCGAACAGACAGAATGATCGTTCCTCGGATGGTACGAATGTCGAGCGAAGATAGCGCACTGGCTTGCCCTGGCTGGTCATCTCTGCGGTGACGTTCTTCGCGCGGGACGCCGCCGCACTGAGTTGATCGGGAGTGATTCCAGGCAGGTGTCTTTCGACCATGTACTGTGGCATGATGGTTGTCCTTGGGTTGAGCGACGACAGCAACCGTTTGAACATGTTGCGCGATCGCTTTGAACTTCCGGCCGTTGCGAATGGACATCTACTTTGCCGCCGTATTCACAGACCTCGTCCGACACTCAGCGGTTTGGAACAGGGTTTCGCGCGATACGATCACAAGCGCAATTGCGGAATATCGATACCTGTCTCAGACGCTTGCCAGCCAATACGGGCGGCGGCACGAGAACTTTACAGGCGACGGGCATCTTTATCTATTCGAATCTGCTGATGTAGCCGTCCATTTCTCGTTGAAGCTAATCGCCTATTGGAAGCAACGGCGACGTCACTTGACATCCGACCAGGCGCATGACCTCCCAGTCCGGGTGGGCTGCCACTTCGGTGAGTGCTCCCGGATGCACGATGACGACGCCTGGATCGGTCGTGCCTTGAACATCGCGAAGCGCGTGGAAACATGTGCCGAGCCCGATACCCTCTTCGTCACGCAGACCGTACTCGATCTCATCGATCTGCCGGTCTATCTCTTCCACGAGGTTGACGTATTCGAACTCAAAGGCGACTACCTACCGAGGCGGCATCTCTATCGGGTCGTATCAGTGAACCACACGGCACTTGCTGCACGGTCCGAAGAGCGGATGACGGCCGAGGACTGGTTCTTAAAGGGGGCCGGGATCGCAAGTACGGATACACGGGAGCTGGCAAAGGAACTGCATTGCTACGAAAAAGCATTGGAGCTCCGGGCCGACTATCCGGAAGCGCACAACAACCTCGGTGTCATCCTGAAAGCCGCTGGTGACAGAACCGCCGCCGAAGCCCGCTACCTGGATGCCCTTCGCCTCTGGCCGCAGTATCCGGAAGCTCACTACAACTTGGCGATACTTCTTGAGGAAACCGACCGCCCTGATGAAGCTGCAGCACATTATCGGCAGGCTCTGAAGTGCCGACCAGACTACGTGGACGCCCTTCTGCGCCTCGCTGGTCTTTTCGACGAATGGGGCGATCGGTTCGAAGCGCATCATCACTTCCAAGAGGCGCTGCGACTTCGGCCGGGTTTTGCCGAAGCCCACAACAATTTCGGAGTCTTCCTCGAGAAACACGGCGATGCGGAAGAGGCTGAATCGCAGTACAGACAGGCGCTGCAGCTCAGGCCGGATTACGCTGAGGCTCACTACAACTATGCGATGCTTCTCGAAGGGCGAGACGTCGAGGCGGCAGAATCACACTATCGCGCAGCGCTGAGGTCGGCGCCGGAATACGCGGAAGCTCACAATAATCTGGCGGTGCTTCTTCACGAGAAGGGCGCTTTATCGGATGCAAAGTCACATTATCTCACCACCATAAGATTGCGTCCTGTTGACCCGCAGACGTATCGGAATCTCTCCCTTCTGCTGGCAGCGATGGGCGAGGAAGAGCAGGCTGATCGATATGCGCGGAAAGCAAGCGAGCTCTCTTCAGGTTGAGTTTATGCGGTGGCCGGAAGAGGCGACATCAAAATCAATCATGGCAACTGGGAGGTCCGCTCTTCGCGCGTTTGAGACCTCCGCGAAGTTTTTCATCGCCGAGCCACCTCCATGCAGCAACGATGTCGCAAGCCGTTTGTCGTAACGCCCGCATCCATCGATCCACCGTAATCGTCAATCCCTTGACTCTCGAAGGCGACCCAATAATCGTTGGCCTATGATCGTTCCGCGTTCCGCACACGCTTCACGCTCGCCAAGGATCTGGACAATCTCGGGATTTCCGCCGGCGACATGGTCATGGTCCATGCCGCGATGAAGAGGGTAGGGCATCCGCTCAATGGTCCTGATGAACTGATCGATGCGCTTCGTGACGCCGCAGGTGTCAGACGCTCCGAGCAACAGGGTTTCTTATGATAGGCAACCCCTTGCAAAGCGATATCCGGAAACACACGGTACGATCCGATGCAGAAAAAGCGCGCATATGTGCCGCTAACAATGCAGACCTGTATCAGGCGATGTTCCGTGCCCATGGACTGCCTGATCAGCGAACCAGTGCATTTTGGTCAAGCGATGCGATCGCACCTCCATACTATTCCAACATGACGACACTCGACCCGGACGCAACAGAGGAACAGCTGGTTGAAATCGGTCGGTTGACAGATCGGTTAGGACGGAGACCCGGTCTGAAAGATGGGTTTTCCAGGCTCGATCTCGTCAACAAAGGATTCCGGTTGTTGTTTTCCGCATCATGGATTTGGGCTGAACCTCACGGAATTGCAGCGCGTGCGCCTGAAGATTGGACACGCATTCGCGATGCGGCGGCACTGGATCGCTGGGAACATTCCTGGAAAGAGTCTGGTAGCCAGACCGATGCCAACGTCTTCACACCGGCCCTGCTTTCCGATCCCAACATACATATCTATGGCCGATTGGCCGGCGACGGCTTTGATGCGGGCTGCATCGTAAATCGATCACCCGAGGCTGTAGGGATTTCCAATATCTTTAGCTTGACCGGTATGCCGCAGGTCTTCCTGGATGCCATTTCGTTGGCCAACATCGCCTTTTCACCCGATGTGCCGCTAGTCGGATATGACAGTGGCGCCGCGCTAAACGAAATGACAAGGCTGGGCTTCAGGTCGGTCGGCAAACTGAGGATTTGGCTATCTGATGACGGTTCCTAAGCGTCTTTCTCTATTTGCTCCCCAATAGCATTGTTTAATGGGAGACCAACGCTACGCCCTCAATATTCGGCTGCGGATCGGCAGGGCAGAGATTCCTATCGAAGGAATTGTCCGGTCGGGCGTTCTGCGAGCGTCAGAATATCTGTGGCGAGCGCAGCACGAGAAAATCGATGAAGGTGCGGACTTTGGCGGAAAGGTATTTCCGGCTCGGGTAGACGGCATGCAGCGTGTTGCTGATGCCGAGCGTCCCGGCAAGCACCACCTCCAGCCGGCCTGCTTTCAGATCCTCCTCCACCAGCCATTCCGGCAGGAAGACCAGCCCCATTCCCCGCAAGGCCGCCAGGTGCAGAAGCGTCTCGTTGGCACTCAGCAGCACATTGCGGAAGGTGACCTTATGCCGGTCGTTTTGGCGGCCCAACAGCAGGCTTTCGCTGACATTGATGCCGTTGTAGCGAAGCAGCGCATGGCCGTTCAACTCGGCGATGCTCTGGGGTCGCCCGGCGCGTTTGAGATAATCCGGCGATGCCATCAGGCGGAATTCTATCTTCGCCAATGGGCGCGCAACGAGACCCGGATCGAGCCGCTCGGACGACATTGCCCGCAGCGCAAGGTCAAAGCCTTCCTCGACCAGATTGGCGATCCGGCCGCTGAGATCCATATCCAGGCTGACATCCGGATAACGCTGGTTGTATTCGGCCAGGATATCGACAAAGCCTGAACTGGCCGCCCACACGGGAGCACTGAATTTGAGCGTTCCGCGCGGCGCGACCGTGACATTGCCGATCGACGCTTCCACTTCGTCGAGCCCTTCGAGCATCTGCCTGGTCTGGTTGAAATAAAGCGCGCCGGCTTCGGTAAGGGTGACACTCCGGCTGGTCCGGTTCAAGAGCCGGCTTCCCAGGCGCGTCTCCAGATGCATCACGTGTTTGCTCACCATCGCCGGCGACAGATTCAAACGGCCTGCTGCCGCGGTGAAGCTCTTCAGCTCCGCGACCAAGCAAAATACCCGCAGGCTCATCATCGTGTCCATGATCATCAACTTAGAGGAAATGATGCATGTTGGCAAAGCCGATTGATCAATCCAGGGAAAACCAAGACAGTCGCTGAACAAGGCCAGCCGCAGCGGCGGTGCCGAAAAGGAATGGCGACGTGAAGACATCGAGGCTGCCCACCTATTTCCTCAGCCATGGCGGCGGCCCCTGGCCCTATATGACCGGTGGCTTTCGCAGCAATTTCGACAAGCTCGAGCAATCCCTGATCGAGATGCGGGCCGAGCTTCAAGATCTGCCCAAGGCGGTGCTGGTCGTTTCGGGCCACTGGGAGGAGAGGGGCTTTGCCGTCTCTTCGGGCAGTAACCCGGGCATGGTCTACGACTACAACGGCTTCCCCGACTATCTCTATCAGATCAAGTATGGCGCGCCGGGCTCCCCCGAGCTGGCGCGTCACGTGCAGGATCTGCTGCATTCCGCCGGCATCGACGCCAGGCCGGACCCCACCCGCGGCTTCGATCACGGCACGTTCAGCCTGATGAAGCCGCTCTATCCCAACGAAGACATCCCTGTGGTCCAGCTCTCGCTGGATGCCGGTTACGATCCGGCGCTGCATCTCAAGGTCGGCCGGGCGCTCGCGCCGCTGCGCGAAGAGGGGGTGCTGATCATCGGCAGCGGCCTCAGCTACCACAACCTGTCGGCCATACAGGGCACGGCCGGACATGGCCCCTCCCGTCAGTTTGACGCCTGGCTGCAGGAGACGCTGATCCGGTCGCCATCCGAAACGCGCACCGAGCGGCTTGTCGAATGGGAGAAGGCGCCCGCCGCCCGCGCGGCGCATCCGCGGGAAGACCACCTGATCCCCCTGATGGTGGCGGTGGGCGCTGCCGAGGACGAACCGGGCGCCGTCACCTACCACCAGAAAGACTTCGCCGGTGGCCTGACCGCATCGAGCTTCCGCTTCGGCGATGTCCCCTCTGCCCCTCAATCAAAAGGAGATGCGCAATGACCAGCGCAACGTTCAAACCGATCGTCTATCTCAAGGAAAACTGCCCCTTCTGCCTCAAGGTTCGCCTGTTCCTCCTGGAATCGGGACTGGCCTCGGACGTTGAAACCCGCGACTTCGTTCCCGACAGCGAGCAGGAGGCGAAGATCCGCGCCGAGCTTCAGCCGCATCTCGACAAGGTGAGCTTTCCCTCCGCGCAGCTTGAGCCCGGCCGATACGTCACGGAATCCGATGACATCGTTGCGTTCTTTGCAGCCAAGGCAGGCCGCGATCCGGCCGGCATGACGGTCTACCGCAACTATGTCGACGGCGTCTTCGCCATGTCGATGAAGCTCTGGAAAGAAAACCAGGAACTGAAGAAAGCGGCATCCGCCGCCTGATCTCCCATAACCAACATTGGAAAGCCTCGATGACCGATACCAGCAAATGGACGCCATACGTCCTCGCAATCCTGCGCATCATCACCGCGCTTCTCTTCCTCGAACACGCGACCATGAAATTCCTGCAATTTCCGGGTCCGATTCAGGGCGTGCCCTATCCGCTTCCGACCATCATGATCATCGCCGGCGCCATCGAGGTGATCACCTCGGCTCTGATGCTCATCGGCTTTCAAACGCGCATCGCCGCTTTCATCGCCTCGGGCGAAATGGCGGCCGCCTATTTCATGGGCCACATGCCCTATGGCTTCTGGCCGGCGCTGAACATGGGCGAAGTCGCCATCCTGTTCTGCTTCATCTTCCTCTACCTCGCCTTTGCCGGTGGTGGCGCATGGACGCTCGACACCGCGCGTCGTCCGGCTACGGCTTAACGGCGGGAACCGGCCGAGACCGGGCTGCCAGCCGGCAGCCTGGTCTCACGCCCAAGCGCGACGACAAAATCTGGAGACCACAATGAAAGCGGCCCTTCTCAAATCCTACGGCGATGTCGACCAGTTCGAAATCGGCGATATCCCGACGCCGAAGCCCGGACCAGGCGAAATCCTGATCAAGATCGAGGCATCCGCCGTCAATCCTTTCGACCTCATTCTCCGCCAGGGCTTCATGGCCAAGTTCATCCCGCTTCCGCTGCCGGCCGTGCTCGGGGGCGACGCAGCCGGCACCATCTCGGCACTCGGCGACGGCGTTACCGGTTTTGCGGTCGGTGATCGGGTCGTCGCCGATTTTGCGGCAAACGGCAAAGGCGCCCATGCCGAATATGGTGTGCTTCCCGCCACCTCCGTCGCCAAGCTGCCGGTTGGCCTGAGCTTCGAAGCGGGTGCATCGCTGGTCAAGGCCGGGCTGACCGGGCGCCAGGCCGTCGAGGCGCTTGATGTCAAGGCTGGTGACCGGGTTCTGGTCTCCGGCGGCCTCGGCACCGTCGGCCGTTCCGCCATCCAATATCTCAAGCAGATCGGCGCCCAGCCGGTGGCCGGCGTCCGTCCCGAGCGGCTGAGCGAAGGCCAGGCCCTGGCCGGCGAAGCGCTTGACATCACGCTCCCCGTCGCAAGCCCGAGCTTTGCCTATGGGATCAGTGCCGCCGGGCCGGTGGCCGGCAATCTCATCGGCCATATCAGTGATGGCGGCACGGTCGCCAGCATCGTTCCGGTGCCGGAAGGCGCCAATGCCGGAGGCCGCGTCACCATCCATGAACTCTTCCACCGCACCGAGGCGGCGACGCTCGACGCCGTGCTGGATGCTGCCGTGCGCGGCCTGCTGGTCATCCCGATTTCCCATACCTTCACTCTGGAGGAGATCGGTGCGGC
This sequence comes from Rhizobium sp. PRIMUS64, assembly GCF_023006465.1. Lineage (NCBI taxonomy): Bacteria > Pseudomonadati > Pseudomonadota > Alphaproteobacteria > Hyphomicrobiales > Rhizobiaceae > Rhizobium > Rhizobium sp. PRIMUS64. The sequence goes on from NZ_JALBGX010000019.1 coordinate 32,224, forward strand.
GCAGAATGCGGTCGCAGCCGGAGCCCCGGGCAAGGTTGTGCTCAAGCATTAGGGTTTAAGACAGGGCCGAAGCGTGGTGCAGATCTCTCGATCATGCCCCATTCTCTGGCGGTTGCCCGAAAGGTCGCTCACAGCAAAACATCCGTCTTGACACTCTTCGTTATCAGAACATAATAAGAACATCGGCGCGGCGGCCGCCATCTGAAAACCGAAGATATGGAGAGCGGATATGCGTGAGCAGCCGATCGGCGAAGCCGTGGAAGATGATGCGTGGCCCGCAAGTGATGTAATGTGGCCGCCGGAGAAGGAGATTGAGGTCTCCGAGGCGCATGCAAGCCTGGTCAAGGCTGTGGCGGGGAGCCGCGGCGTGAGATTTTTCACCGCCTTCATCATCGACATCCCCAGCGATACCTATCTTGGCGATGTCCAGATGGCGATCGACGAGGCCGCCGGCGAGGCCTGTGGCATCCTGCTGACGAAGCATGTCACCGGCCGTGACGCCGCAACCGGCGAGCCGGTTCTGACCGAGGAGGCCACGCGACCGTTCAAGTTTCCCTGCAGCGAGGGCGTCGCGAAAGCCATAGCGAGCTTCTGCGGCAAACTCAAAATGGCGGGCATCTTCTCTTGAGCGCCGCCATGGAAGCCGAAACATCGTCGCGGCCGGTCGAAAATGAGCTTGCCGAGGTGGTCGCCTATCACAATGGCGATATGCGGGCCGCAATAGGCACGCTGCTGGAGGACGTCCGACATTTGCGCCGGCAGTTGATATTGGCAGAAGGCGCCATGGGCGGCGGCATGACCCGCGGCTGGCGGCCGAGCTACGATCGGGACTAAAATGCCCGAAATGGAGCTGGACGCTCAGCCGACGGCTGCCCACCTATGGCAGGTCGGCATCGAGGATCTTGGATCCGGCGATGGGATGACAACTGCGGCGGGGCACGGCCGCTGACCGTGGCATTTCCTCATTCGGCTTTTGCCGGTGTCGAAGCAGGTCGGTCGGCTCCGTCATCGATCCAGGCCAGCGTCTCCGTCAATATTTCCTTCGACAGGGCGGGATCGACTATGACGCGAGCGAGGATCGTTGCCCCGACCATCGCCGACCAGTTGGCGATTGCCCGGCGTCGGCGGTCGGCGTCCGGCCCTTCGTCCTTCTCGCTCATCCAGTCGATCTGCGCCCGCACACCCTCCGTCACCGCCGCACGGGCCTCAGGCGTCTGGCGCAGCGTGTCGGCGGCAAGTCCGGAAATCGGGCAGCCACCGGCCCTGTTGTCGCGATGGCGCGGCGACAGGTACTCTTCCATATAGGCGCCAAGCGGGAGTGACGCGCCATTGCGCTGGCCAAGCGCATGCGCGAGCGCCTGGACGATCAGGTCGTCCTTCGAGCTGAAATGACCGTAGAAGCTGCCATGCGTCAGGCCTGCGGCCTTCATCACTTCGGCAACGCCGACGGCCTCGAATCCTTTCTCCCGAAACAGCCGGCTTGCGACTTCCAGGATCCTTTGGCGGTTTTCGGCCATCTGCTCACGGCTGATTTTCATGTTGAGATTTCTCCCTCTCTGCCATTGACTTTTTTATGATAGCCATCACTTTAAACCCGTAATTAGGATCGTCATCATAATTATATAACGCTCATTCGAAAGAGAACAAGACAATGACCGACACTCCCACCGTCCTCATCACCGGCGCCTCCTCGGGTATCGGAGCGACCTATGCAGACCGTTTCGCCCGTCGTGGGCACAATCTCGTACTGGTCGCCCGCAATAAGGCAAGGCTGGAGGCTCTCTCGGCGCGACTTCGCGAGGAAACCGGCGTAACGATCGACATCCTGCAGGCCGATGTCACCAAATCCGATGAGCTTGCGGCGGTGGAAACCCGTCTGCGCGACGATCATCGGATCGGGATTCTCGTCAACAATGCCGGCACGAGCCTCGAAGGCACGTTCGTCAATCAGCCCGTCAATGATATCGCCCAGCTGATCGCGCTCAACACGACGGCGGTTGCCCGCCTTTCCAGCGCCGTTGCGCCACGCTTCGTCGAAGCGGGCTCGGGCGCCATCGTCAACGTCTCCTCGGTCGTCGGACTCGTCCCGGAATTCGGAATGACGGTCTACGGCGCCACCAAAGCCTTCGTGACCTTCCTTTCCCAGGGGCTCAGCCTCGAACTCGGTCCCAAAGGCGTCTACGTCCAGGCGGTCCTGCCGGCGGCGACACGGACGGAGATCTGGGAGCTTTCCGGCATCGACGTCAACACGCTCTCCGGCGTGATGGAAGTGGGCGAACTAGTGGACGCCGCCCTGGCAGGCTTCGACAAGCGCGAGCCCGTCACCATCCCGCCGCTGCACGATGCCGCCCAATGGGACGCCTATCAGTCCGCGCGCCAGACGATGATCCCGGGCTTTTCGCAGTCTGAGCCGGCAGAGCGCTATCGAGCCGCCTCGTAGCGCTTCCCGCGGAAACGCGCCGTCACACCAACACAGGCTGTGTCGCAAGGCCGGCCTGTGCCGTGTTCCGGCGCGAAACTCCGAGATGTGACAGAGACCCCCGAAATCCTGACGAAAGAAACGAAATGACTGACAACGCACTTTTTGAACCCTACACACTCGGCGCCCTGACGCTCGCGAATCGGATCGTGATGGCGCCCTTGACCCGCAACAGAGCCGGCGCCGGCTTCGTGCCGGGCGATATCGCCGCGACATATTATGCCCAGCGGGCGACAGCCGGCCTGATCATCTCGGAAGGCGCGCAGATTTCGCAGGAAGGGCAGGGCTACCAGGATACACCGGGAATTTATACGCAAGCCCAGATCGACGGCTGGCGGAAAGTCACCGACGCGGTGCATGCCAAAGGCGGACACATCTTCCTGCAGCTCTGGCATGTCGGTCGTATTTCGCATGTCGATCTGCAGCCGAATGCGCAGGCGCCGGTCGCGCCATCGGCCATCAAGGCTGAGACCAAGGTCTTCGTGAACAATGCCTTCGTCGACGTGTCCGAACCTCGCGCGCTCAAACTGGATGAGATCCAGGCCATCATCGCCGATTTCCGTCGCGCCGCCGCCAACGCGATTGCCGCGGGCTTCGATGGCGTCGAAGTCCATGGCGCCAACGGTTACCTGCTGGAACAGTTTGCCAAAGACGGCTCCAACACCCGCACCGACGCCTATGGCGGCTCGGTCGAACATCGCGCCCGGATGATATTGGAAGTCGCTGCCGCCGTGGCTGCCGAGGTCGGCGCCGAGCGGACGGGAGTGCGGATTTCGCCGGTCAACAGCGTCACCTCGAGCGATCCGCAGGCGCAATTCAACTATATCGCCGAGAAGCTTGGCCAGATGGGGATTGCCTATCTCCATGTCGTCGAAGCTGGGCGCGGCGGGCCCAATGAGGCTGCTGCCTTTGACTACGCGGAGCTCAGGGCCAAGTTCGCAAACACCTACATTGCCAATAATGGCTACGACCTCGACCGCGCAACGTTGCGATTGACGGAGGGCGCAGCGGATCTCTTCTCGTTCGGCCGGCCATTCATCGCCAATCCTGATCTCGTCGAGAGACTGAAGACCGCTGCTCCGCTGGCGGAGGTGAACCCGGCGACCATCTATGGCGGCGGCGCCCAAGGCTATACCGACTATCCCTCCATCGCCGCATGACGCGCGCGTGATGCACCGGCGCCGTGCTGCTGCACGGCGCCTTTTCACCATGCCGAATGGGGGAGGCGGCGGGGCTAAGAACGCCCTTGCCTCAAGTTTCACCAGGACGCGCAGGCCGAGGCGAATTTCTGCATTGCCAGCTGATACCGTCCGCCAGCTTTAGATGTTTAGACGCCGGATCATGTTGATTGGTGGGGCAATCGCCCGCATTGGCTCGACCTGGCCGAGCCGATCGAGCGTCTTGCCGGAAATTGACATCTCCTGGCATCGCCTGCGCCAGGTCAGGTGGGCATCGGATTCACTGACACACGGCGACCCAGCCGTCGATCGCACCATTTGCCAGGCCCGCTGCCCCAACTCTACATCGGCGGCATCGTCTCGAATTTCGGCACCGCCGGATCGACCCGGTCCCAGCCGAGGCCGCGCAGCGTGTAGGTCACCATCTGCGGCTGGTATCGGGTGGGATCGTCGAGGCTGGCGGCGTGAATGGTGAAGAGATCGGGCATGGCAGAGAAGGTCAGATAGACGGGCGCGCCGCAGCTGGGGCAGAAGCCGCGCGTCTTGACGTTGCCGCTGTCGGCGACCATCTCCCAATGCGTCGCCTGGCCCTCGAGCTTCACTGCCTGCCGGCTCGGGAAGGTCAGGTAGGATCCGTGCCCGGTGCCGCTGGTCGCCTGGCAATCGCGGCACTGGCAGTCGTTCATCGCAATCGGCTCGGCCGAGATTTCATAGTGGATCGCACCGCAGGCGCATCCGCCGGTGTAAGGCTTGCTCATATCTCTCTCCTGATGAAGCGCCGCCGAATAAAACGCTGCGTCGGCAAGCGCGATGTCGGTCGCCTCAGTCCGTCTCGCCGACGATGGCGCCGATGTTCTTCACGACCTTCTTCCAGCCTTCGCCCATCTTCTGGAAGGCGGTTTCATTTCTCGGCAGGACGAAGCCGGAATGGATGAGGCGAAGCCGCGTGCCGGCTTCGACCTCGGACAGGATGAAGGTGACCACGGTGTTGAGCGGGGAGCCGTAGCCGGCATTTCCCTCATGCCCGCCTTTCCAGGCATAGGAGAGACGCTCGTTCGGCTTCACTTCCAGCACCTGGCAGTAAATGGTGCCGTCCCAGGCGCCGGCGGGCGTCGTCTGGTAGGTGAAGCGTTTGCCTTCCACGGGCTCGAAGCCCGCCGGCATCATCAGCCAGCGGCCCATCAGATTGGCCGTGGTCAGCGTTTTCCAGATCGTCTCCGGCCGATGCGGGAAGACCTCGTCGACCACGATCTCTTGCGTGTCGGGCCTCAATGCGGCGTCGCTCATGGATCGATTTCCTTCAGCAATGTTCTGAGATTGGCAAAGCGGTCGCGCCAGAAGACGCCGTAATGGCTCATCCAGTCGACAAGGGGCTCCAGGCCTTCCGGCTCGGCGCGGTAATAGACCTTCCGGCCTTCGGGGCGCTCGGCGACCAGGCCCGCCAGCTTCAGCGCCTTGAGGTGCTGAGAAATGGCGCCCTGCGTGACGCTGCTTGCCCGCGTCAGTTCGACGACGGTGATTTCGTCTGAATTGACGATCTGCTCAAACACGGCCCGCCGCGTGGGATCGGCAAGGGCGCGCATGACGGTGGTGATGGAAGCGGCTTCGATCATGAGGAAATAAATAGCCTATGCTAATTGATGAGTCAAGGCTAATTTGTTTTGGTGGGGAGTTCGCCTCTTGCTCCGTCTTCCTCGGGCTTGACCCGAGGATCTACGTCGGCCTCCATCAGCCACGGGCATGGATCCCAGGCTCGAGGCCTGGGATGACGGAGGGTGGGGGCGCGTTTCCGCCAAACTTGCCGCCGGCGCAGCGGATGGCGCGTCGAGTGGCCGGGGATAGCGGAGTTGAGTTGCGGACAACCATTTGCTGATGCAGAGTGCTTTCGAAATGGAAAGCCAAAGTGACCAAGAAAAACCGTAGCAACCCGCGCTCGGGGAGCCACACCGCCGACGCTCCAGCGGCCAAACCGTTCACAAGCAGCGCGCTCGCATCGGATCTGACGTGGCTGCCGGATGTGACGGCTGTCGGAAAGCCACCGGTTAGCGCTGAAGCCTATGTGCAGGCTTATCTCGCAGATCCTGGCGAATGGTATTGGTCGACGATTTTACTGCATGATTCGAGAGAGAGCGTCTTGAAGCGCGTTCTCGCCATTGTCGAGCAAGCCAGATTACCTGATCACGAGAAAGCGCTCGGTCAAATGGGCGCCGGCCCGCTCGAAGACATGATGTCGGATGAATTGCTGGATCATTTGCAGCATTGGCTGCCGTTCACGCCTGCCATGCGGTATGCGCTCGGTCAGGTTCGAATGTCTAGCGAACCTCCTGCCTTGCAACAGCGACTGAAGGCGATGCTCACGCGGTAGTGCCTCCGCGGCCGGTCGGCATGGATTCCAGGCTCAAGGCCTGGAATGACGGAGAATGCGGGTGCGTTGGTGTAAAACTCGCAGCCGACGCTCAATCTCCCGCAGATCTAAGCCAAGTCACTACCCGATCCCGCAATACTCGAATCGTTCGGCTCTACGGAGTTTCCACTCGGTTCCGGCAGCCACGATTTTCGGTCGGATAATGATGGTGACATGCCGACCCAGATCGCGAGGCCGATCAGTAGCGCGCCGCTCAAGACGCCGATGACAGAGTAGATCCAGATCATCCGCTCGCTCCTCTTGCGAGCATCCACCATAACACCGGGCATCGTGTTTCAACAGTATCGGCGCTCATGCGGACAAAGCTCGGGCTTTAGTTCGAGAGGTACGTTTGAAGGAATGTTCGAACGCTGCGGATGGATTTTCCTGCGGCGTCTGGATTGTATTTTTCGATGTGACCAAACACCCGCCTTCCCACCTTAAACTCCGGAGCATCAAAATCGTGGTAAGTGCCCTTGTAGACATTGAGCTCGATGGGCGGGCCATTGTCACTCAGACGGGCAAGCCTCTTCTGGCATCGGTCAGCCGGGCTCCAATTGTCTCGTTCGCCACTCAAAATCAGGGTCGGCACCGTCGCGTCACCCTGACTTGCCGCGCAGAGGGGATAGTAGGCAACCGCTGCCTTGAATTTGTGGTCCATGAGCTGTTCGTTGCCTTCGATTTTTGTCCCCTCCAGCGTCGCCGTGCCGCCGGTTGAAAAGCCCATCAAGGCAACGCGCCTGATATCGACAAAGCTGTGTTTCGATAAAAAATTCAAAGCCCCATAGGCGTCGAAGAGGCGATCGGGGAGAGAACCCTGGCACGTGTCCTTGATGTTGCGGGTAGTGAAGCTATCGACGACCAACACGACGTAACCCCACGAAACCAGCCGTTTCGGCCAAAGGTCTTTGACGCTCAACCGCATGCCCTCGCATCCATGCAGGAGGACGACCGCCGGGAAGGGGCCATCACCCTCCGGGCGGGACAAATATCCCAGCAGGGGTGTGCCTTGCGGTTGAGAAATAATTTCTCCCTGTTCTCTAGCCTTGCTTATTCGAAACGGGCTGAGCTTTACGGGCGCGCTTTCGAAGTGAACCCGTTCGTCGGCATCAGCCGGGTTTCCAGCGAGCGTGACGCTGAGAAAAGCGACGAGGCACAGAAAAAGTCTCGTGGTTTTCACTGAACTTCTCCGCCATTTGATCAACAGCCTGCTCATTGTACGCCGGACCTGAAGGCTCGCAAAGCGGGTGAGGGGGGTTGCCGCCGATTGGGTCGGGTTCGGCGGAGTTAAATTAACCGCGCACCGCGATTAGAAGCTCTTGATCACCCCCTGGCAGATCGTTTATGACTGCCGTAAATCCAAGCTGCGAAATTTGAGTCCAGAGGTGATGTCGACCAAGTCGGCGCCGCCGGCTGATCGTACGCGCCACTTGCTAAGGCTTGCGGATTTGTCACACGGCCCACCTCTTGCTCCGTCATCCTCGGGCTTGACCCGAGGACCCACGTTGGTCTCCATCAGAAGCGGAATGGATCCTAGGCTCAAGGCCTGGGATGAGGGAGAGCGGAGGGACGTTTTGCCAAACTTGCCGCTGCAGCGAATGGCATTCTGGCGCCCACTTGATCGAGCAGCCTCGGTTTTCGAACTGGCGCGAGACCCACAATTAGTCCTTGATCACCCCCTGGCAGATCATTTATCACTACCGTAAATCCAAGCTGCGAAATTTGAGTCCAGAGGTGATGTCGATAAAATCGGCGCCGCCCCTTCAATCGTTTGCGTCACTCGCCAAGGCTTGAGAACCGGTCATCTCAGACGTCCGGTCCGCTTCCTCGGATCGCCCTTGATCCCCATCCTTTTCCGGCTGACCTCTCATCTTCAATCACATAGGGATCGGGCAGGGTAGCGCTCGCCTCTTCCAAGGAGAACTGCAATGGACCCTTCGATTGCTCCGGCCTCCCGGGCAGCGGCGGTAACGCCGAACGATACCGCCATCGTCGGAGCCCGCGCGCTTTACATCGGCACGGCCGGTGATGTTGCCATTGCGCCGCGTCGTGACATGGATCCTGTCATCTTCAAGAGCGTGCCGGCTGGAACGATCCTGCCTGTTCATGCCGCCATCGTGGCGCTGACCGGGACCACCGCATCCAACATCATTGCGCTGTTCTGAGCCTTCCAGAAGCCGCGCCCCATGGGAAGACCGACCAAGTTCAGCCAGGCGCTGGCCGAGAAGATCTGCGAGCGCATTGCTGACAGGGAAAGCCTGCGGTCGATCTGCCGGGATGAGGATATGCCGTCAAAGTCGACCGTGCTGTCCTGGCTCGCCGACGACGATAAGGCGGCCTTTCGGGCGCGGTATGCGCTGGCCCGCGAAATCCTGGCCGACGGCTTTGTCGACGAGATGGTCGAGATTGCCGACGACCGCAGCAATGACTGGATCGAAAAGAAGAATGCGAGCGGCGAGACCACCGGCTGGCAGGAGAATGGCGAGGCCATCCGGCGGTCGCAGCTCCGCATCGCCACCCGCCAATGGGTCGCCGAAAAGCTGAAGCCGAAGAAATACGGTTCCAAGGTCGAGCCCGACCAAGGCGTCGTGACCGGCGAGGTTTCGCAGTTGCTGGAAGATATCAATGGTAAGACGCGCGGACTTCCAAACGGCAGTTGACCAGTTTTCCGACTGGCGCTGGCGGCTGAACAACCTCTATTGGATCACCGACAAATCGGGCAAACGCGTCAGGTTCGAGATGAACTGGACGCAGATGACGTTTTTCGAGCAGATGCATTACCTCAATGTGCTGCTGAAAGCCCGCCAGCTGGGTCTGACGACCGGTCATCGATCAGCTGCTTGCCTTCACGGCGGACACTGATCCGACGAAGTCGTCGGCCGCTGAAATGTTTCCGCTCGGAAACGTCGTCGGGCATCCTGGAAATCAGGACGGCGTGACGACGTGGGACACGATCAAGCTGCCGGCTTCAGTGCCGGACGGCACCCGCATCATGTTCGAATATCAGCCTGGTCAATGGACGTCGAGAAACACCTATGGCCGCATCGACAATGGCGACGGGACGGCCGACTATAAGGTGCAGGAGATATTCGCCACCAACGTCCAGGACAATGCCGCGCTGCTGGCTCACGGCATGAACCTCGATACCACGTCTTATGTCCATCCGACGCTGCATGGGATCTTGCGATTTGTCGGCCGCTTGCCACAATCCGAAAAGCTGAAATTTTACCCCTAGTCGAGCGCTGAGAGATGACATCCAATGACGATATTCTCCGCGCTCTCGGGCGCGTCGAGGGCAGGCTGACAGGCATCGAGGACAACGTCGCGCTTCTGCGCAAGGAGGTCAGCGACGAAAAGGCCAATGCCCACAATAGCCGCGCCGTGATCCACCAGCGGCTCGACGAACAGGCCAGGCAGATCGCCCATCTCGATACCAGGGTGGCGATCAGCGGCGGTGCGGATGCGCAGATCCGCGAGGAAATCAAAAGCCTCAAGGAGACCGTCGAGAAGAACCAGGAGGCGGTCGGGCCGGCGGTTGAAGAGTGGAAACGGATGAAAACGATCGGCTATGGCATCTCAGGCCTGATTGCCTTCGCCGGCCTGACGATCGGCGGGATGATCGCTTATGCGAGCGATGGCGCGGTGGCGGCGCTGCGGCATTGGTTGAAGATCAATTGATGGGTGGTGCCGGTCATTCGGCGGCCGGTCTTGGGTGTGCCGTGCGCAGATGCATCTCGTGCTCTACAGATAGCCTACTATTGCGGTCGCGATGGCGCTGTTTCGTTTGATGAAAATGGAACCCGTTGGTGACCCCTTTAGGCTCCGCCGTGGCGCCCGGCAGACGGATACTCATGCTCGCCCCAAAACCGAAGCAAACCAGACAGCTAAATTTTAGGCGTCACTAACGAACAAAACGGCGGCCTGCTGGTTTTCCTCTCAGGAGGAAACGGTCATGAAAACCATGAGCAATCGCCAAGTTCGCATTCCCGGCCCGCGAGAGCACGATGTTGCGGAACATTGCCGCAAGTTTGGGATCGGCCCGGCCGAGGAGAAGAAGCTGAAGAAACTTCTCGGCTCTCGGGCGCCGCTCCATGAAATCCAGGCCAATGCTCCGCCGCGGCAGCCGAGGTGGCGTTAGATGGCGAGGGTCGCGGAAGACGTCGCAGGTGATCAATACACGCCACATTACGGCAATGATTCAAAGATTGAGCGGAACAGAGCAGCGCCGTGAACGCTCGCGAAAGAGGTGCTTTTGCCGGGTTTTGACATGATCGATCTTGTTTAAGACGTGGGCCGAATCTCCGGCTTGCTCCACTTGGACCTGCTGAAAGCCCTGCTCCGGCGGGGTTTTTCGTTGGCGTTCTAATGAGCCTGTCGGTTTTCGCCCAGCGCGAGCTTATCGGTGTGACGGTCGCAACGTGCCCGGGCAGGTTGTCGATCATCCCCGGCGGAATTTCCGGGATCGTGGCGTCGTATCTCTGCCGGGGAACTTCCGACAATATCAGGGGTTTTGCCGGCGGATCGCGCGGCAGGTCTCGTCTCCTGTACCTACTGCTACCCCTGCAGTTGCTGCGCGGTCCACTCATGCAGGTATGATGGCGCTTTGCTCCCGGCTGTCGTCAGCGGGCAAAGTCATTTGTCGTTTGTCGACTTTGGAAGTTCACACGCTCGAAGACGCATCGATCCGCGTCGGCGCCAGTATCTGCGATGGATCAAGAAGGCACAGCTGCGCGCCAGGAAAGCCTGTCAACGCTGCAGTTGCCGCGAGAGCATGAGAATGTAATCGTCGGCGATATCGGCAACCACCATGGCGGCTTCCGCGGCCGTGTATCCCTTGCCGATGGCGTCGCTGACGATTTTCATCACGGCCGGTTCAAGCGCTTCCCGGCAGTCGGACAGACTTTCGTCATGCGGGCATTTTGGACGAAATTCCAAGACGTTGTTCATGGCATACCCTCCATTCGATCTAGCTCGGGGCCTCTGAAGGCAACCCAGCCTCTCCAGGGAAAGGCGGGGCCACGGTTCCGGCGAGCTGCTTCAGGAACCAGAAGTGTTGTCGTTGAAGCTACGATGGCATAGGGGCGGATGTATTCAAGCGCATGCTGATATTAAGGTAAGCCAGTAGGGTTAATTCGTCCACTGATGTTGCATCGTGGCATCGCAAGCAGGTGCAAAGCCAGCCGCGGCCAATGCATGTCGCTCAAAAGTGTGCGCGGTTTTGCGATAACGACATGCATCAAATAAAGCATGTCGCCCAAAAGTGTGCGCGGTTTTGGGATAACGACATGCATCAAATACTGCATGTCGCCCAAAAGTGTGTGCGGTTTTGGGAAAATGACATGCATCCAATAAAGCCCTTAGAGTTTAGCGCCTGCGAGGCTATTTTTTGCGCTAGACGCTGATACGGCGGCCGGCTTTATCAGCCTCTTTGCGATTGGCGCCGTGCTTTTCGATGATGTCCCTGGCATCCTCGTTGGAAATGCGGTGTTTCTTGGCGAAGTAGATGACTTCGTAGGGCGCCTCAGTGACAGCCTCTTTGGCGGGTTGGATCTTTTTCGTTTTGTCATTGGACATGATTTTTCCTTCCATGGAAATGTTGAGCTGGACGTGCCAACCCCGTCTCCGGACAAAGGATCGGAGAACCGGCGCTCTCAAGTCGGCATCAATCGAAGAATGGGCTTCGTGCCGTCTTATCGATGCGCGCGGGCCGTCATATGTTTTTCCCAGATCTGCGTCGCCTGCGCTGCCGTGCCGGTCTTGTGGAATCGCAGCAGGTGCAGTCCTTCCGCCCGTCGTTTTTCGTTAAAGGCGCTGTTTTCGTAGTCGGTGCCTTCGACAATGCTCTCGCTTTGAAGAACGGCCTTCAATTCCTGCACATAGTGTCCGGTGATGTTGAAAAGCGCTTCATTCTCAGGTGCGTCTGTCATCGTTTTCCCTATGGGTGGTCGCGTGGCATTCAACGCGGTGCCGGTTCGGCAGGCCACGTTGGTAAGATGCATCAAGCAATCCGCGCCCCTATGGGAAAGGCTGGTATCGGACAGCGTTTAGCTGGGGGTGTCTGTCTGGAGTTCCATATATCATGCAGCAGCGCCGCCTTGCGAATCAAGGATCAAGGCGCGGCCAGTCTGAACGCCCGCATGTTAAACCACTTGCCTCCCCGATACCATCTCAATCGAAATGCCGAAGAATATGGAGGGAGCAAGGCTGTCTTCGCTTTCCGAGTTTAAGGCAAGCGATCCGGGTTCCCACCAGAACGGTTGCTTCTGCAGGAGAGACCAGGCGTGGATGCGTTCGTCATGCCGGGCCGGCGTATCGGTCAGCTCATCATAGGTGCCCTGAACAAGCACGCTTCTCCACGTTCGGTTTTCGCCGAATTCTTCAACCTGAACGCAGGCTGGCGAATGGGCCCGCAACAGATCTATCTTCAGGCCCGGCATGGAAAATATGAAAAGTCGGCCTTTTTCATAGGCATACTGAATGGGAACGATATAGGGATATTTTTCGCCCAGGCATGCCAGATGGCCACGGGTGTGGCCTGCCAGAAAGGCGAGGCAGTCTTGTTCACCCATTTCTCGCAGTTGCATTGCGTTATCCAATTCCGTCTGCGTTTCAGTCCTTCGTTTGATAGGCAGCAAAGCGTCCTGGCTCGCCGCAACAGTCTTGCCGCGCCTACCAGAAGACATCGTTGAGAATGATATAGACGATAAAGGCCAGACAGATGGCCGGTGTCGATTTCACCAGAAAGTCGATGTACCGGAACCTGCCGATATGCTGAGCCAGGCGTTTCCACGAATGGATGTTTACCGTGGAAGACATCATGCCCTCCTTTGGTTGGGGCCGGATAACTCTGATCACCCGGGAAGCAGCGCCCGTTCACAAACTGCCACTACACCAAATATGGGCGCCAATCCTCTGCGCTACAAGGCGTGGCGGATTGCCGGTCCGGCAGAGAGATCCCGCTGCTGTGCACGATCGCCAATGGCGGCGCGGAGGGGGCAGGATTGCGGGGCACGTCCATACAGGATTGCGCTTCGACCTCAACCATTGCTTCGATCAGTTTCAGCCGATCGAGTTTCCGCCGTTGATCGTCGTAGAGCCTGCTGAGCAGCGCATAGGCCGATCCGGAGGGTCTACCTTTGCGCAATAGTTTCCTGATCAGCATTTCCTGATCGGCAACGCGATGCGCCGCCTTCACGATATGGCGACGCGCCAGCTTCAGGTCTTTCAGGCGGTATCGTGTGGCAACCATATGCTTTGCTCCCCCTGTCTCATCCGGCAGTAGCAGGATGGTGGCCGTTTCATTTCACCGGCCATACGCCTTCTCGCAATCAGCGAAAATCTGCAGCCGTGAGCGTGAAGTTGTTTCCGCGTCGATGCTGATAGACTCTCGATGCAGCCTCCTGAATGGAAGAACGCGCCGCATCGAAGGCATTGAGATAGGCGGCTTCGGAAGAATTCTGGGTGATCGCGCTGCCGAGCGCTGCTTCTTCGACCAGAAACCTGACCTCGAACATGCCGTCATAGCCGGTGAAGCGGACACCTTTTCTCGCTTCGTCGAAGCTGCGGCTTCTGTTGGGAAAGATAAGTGCCATTGCGGTTGTCCTTGGAAGTGGGCGGGAGCCGCTGTGCGACCCTCGGACCCGGCGATGATTGTCGATGCACGGCTGACCGGAACGGGCAGCTTGATGCCAGATGGTTGGCAACCAGCCTGCCGCCATGCCTGACCGTCGGCAGGTCTCAATGGATCGTCTGCACGATGACCCGGTCATCAAGCAAAGCCTGAGATGTCTTGATCAAGCGCACCGTACCAGTGATGATCTCGTCGGAATAGACCGGGTCCGCACGCGAAATTTCGTCCGTCATATCGCGGAGGACTCTGTTTATCTCAAGCAGAGGCGGCACAAGGTCCAGCAATCCATCGGCGGCCAGCCCGTGAGCCAGGCCTGCGATCACCTCTCTGAGGTGATCTATGAGCGCACGCCGTTCTGAAACCGCCAGTGCCGACGGCTTTGTGAGGGTCGCTTCACCGTTAAACTGCATGATGCGTATCCTCCTCTCTCTAAAATGGGTTCCGCCACGCCATTATCAATGGCTACCGCCGAATGAGGTTGCGGTCAGATGGCAAAGAGCGCAAGCTGAACTATCGGCGGGCACGATACGGGCACCGCTGCTTGGGGCGCGCCAGTAAGCCCTGGCGCCAGCGAACCCTAGCCCCAACGAAGGAGGACACAATGTCTTCCACATCAGATCAATTATTCGATATCCACAATTTGAGAATGCTGGACCGTATCCTCCGAAAGGCCGGCTTTCGCGGCGGCGAAACCTACGCGACCGATGATGGTGAGATCAGCGCCACAAGTTTCCTCATTCATTGTTTCCAGATGGGAATCGTCGATGAGGCCGCGTTGAAATCGGCTCTGAAAATGTATCTCGCGACACAGTTGAGCTCAGGCCCGCTTCCGCAGGCCATGGAAGACGGCTCCTTTGCCAGATGGCAGGATGACGGCGGCGCCCCGGTGAAAGCCTATCGGATCGCGCGGTATACGGCGTCTGGTCGCGCGGACGCACCGCTGCGGCCGCCAGCTTACCGCTTTCCCAAAACCAGGCTGCCTGAACGATTGTCCGAGATCCCGTGAACGCGCCTGCTGCGACGTCACCGGCAACGCCCGATCGATCGTCGCGATGACATGACGAACAAGGAAGAAGACATGTCTGGGATTCACGCCGATCAAAAGGACCGGGCCAGGAAACGCGAGACCATCGCCCCCGTGCGGAAAAACGCGACGTCAAGCTCGACCGCCGACGATCTGATAACGCAGGCTCGTCAAGCGCGCTCACCGTCGGCGGAGCAGGGGATCGATAGCGCTGATAAGCAAGCCTATGGTCTGGCGCGTCCACACAAAGGTCCGTTCGACAACGCAACGGCATTCAGCGCTGCCACCTACGACCATGATCTCCCGACGCGGCAGCAATTGGAGGCGGCGCAACGCAGCCAATCCGACGCGATAAAGCGGCAAGAGGCAAACCGCCAAAAAGGCAAATCCCGTATGCGGGCAAAGACAACGACGCTGAAATCTCCCTGAGCAGGAATAGAGGGGCGGACGGCGCCCTATAGATTTCTTGCTGACTGAGCGGTGCTTGGCTCCAGGGACTATCCGCTCGGGGTCTGTCGAAAAGCCCGCCTTAGGCGGGCTTTTCCTGTTTGCGGCAAAAGCTCGGGCGACCGTCAGGCGGCCCCAAACGGCACGGCGACGAAGGTTTTGTTGCCATCGCGTTCGACGAGCAGCAGCACCGACTTGCGGCCGGCCTTGCCGGCATCGGCGATCGCGGTCTTGACGTCGCGGGTGTTGTGGACCGGTCTGTCGTTCACCGAGACGATGACATCGCCGGATTGAATTCCGGCGGCCGCGGCCGACTTGTCCGGGTTGACACTGGCGACCACCGCACCGTTGACAGAGCGCGGCAGGTTGAGCTGCTGGCGCACGTCGGGTGTCAGGTCGGCAAGGCCGATGCCGAGGCTCGGCTGGCCGCTGCTCTCGCCCTTGCTGGCGGGACTTTCGGCCGCGGCCTGTTTCTGGCCTTCCTCATTGGTGCCGACGGTAACGTTGAGATCGATCGTCTTGCCGTCGCGCCAGACGCTGAGCGCTTCCTTGGCGCCCGGCGAAAGGTCGGCGACCAGGCGCGACAGATCTTTCGGCGTCTTGACGGTCTCGCCGCCGACTGAGGTGACGATATCGCCCGGCTTCAGGCCGGCATGGGCGGCCGGCGTATCGGCCGTGACGGCGGCAACCAGCGCACCCCCTGTTTTATCAAGGCCGACGGCATCGGCGACATCCCTGGTGACCGGCTGGATCTGCACGCCGAGATAGCCGTGATCGATCGAGCCGTCCTTCTGCAGCTTGGCGACGATCGCCTTGGCCTCGTCGGAGGGAATGGCGAAACCGACGCCGACGCTGCCGCCATTCGGCGAATAGATGGCGGTGTTGATGCCGACGACATTGCCGCTGCGGTCGACGAGCGGGCCGCCGGAATTGCCATGGTTGATCGGCGCGTCGATCTGGATGAAATCGTCATAGGGGCCGCTGTGCAGGTCGCGGCCGCGCGCCGAGACGATGCCAGCCGTCACCGTGGTGCCGATGCCGAAGGGGTTGCCGATCGCCAGGATCTGGTCGCCGAGCTTCAGCCTGTCGGAATCGCCCCAGGCAATGGTCTGCAGCGGCTTGCCCGCCTGGATCTTCAACACGGCGACATCGGATTTCGGGTCGGTGCCGATCAGCTTGGCCGGCAGTTCCGTGCCGTCATCCAGCGTCACCTTGATGTCGACGGCATTGTCGATGACATGGTTGTTGGTGACGATCACGCCGTCGGGGCTGATGATGAAGCCGGAGCCGAGCGCCATCGCCTGCTGCGAAGGCCGGTTTTTCGGCGCCTGGTGCGGCAGCGGGATGCCCTGGTCCTCGAAGAACTGGCGGAACTGCTCGTCCATCGGCGACTCCTGCTGGTCGGCACTGACATCGGTCGCCTTCATTGTCGTGGTGATGGTGACGACCGCCGGCTTGTCGGCATCGACGATGGTCGCGAAGGAGCCGCTCGGCGCGAGAACGCCGCCGGCATCGGACGGCGCGGCAAAGGCGCTGGACGAATTGATCGTAAAGGGCAGGCATGCCGCGCCGGCGATGATGGCGGCTCCGACAAGCGCTGCGGTGCGATGTTTGCGTAAGATGTGTGACATGGTGGTGATCCCTTGGGCGGTGGTCCCTTGCGAGAGCGTTGGCTTTGGATGGCGTCGCGGTTCCATGTCCTGGGACCTGGCGTCGGATGGCTATTGGCGGCAATTCCTCTTGGGAACGCGCAGTCGTCGAGGGGCGGCGACCGGGGGAAGAGAAGAATTGGCGCTCGGGATTCATATGATCCCACCAAGCGGATTTACAAATTAAAGTTTGATCATGTTTATATTGCCGATTTGTAAGTTATGACGGGAATTTAATCTTCGCTGCCCGTGCGTTCCGGCCGGCTGCCCCGCTGCAGAACTTCCGGCCCGGTTTTGTCTCGCTTCGCGTCCTTCGCGATGTTTTCATTCGAAAATAAATGGACTTATTCCCGATGGCGGTGATCCGATCGCCGCAGGCGCCCGTAATTTGCCGACAGACGATCCCGTTGCTGTTTCTGGAAGTTCTATTCCCGGATTCTGTTGCGAATATAAAATGTTAGTAGACTCTAAATTATTTCTTCTTCAGAAAGTAAAGGTCGCGATTCGAGGGCAAGCGAGTCTCGCGGGCGAGATATAACGGGGGCGGTGAGGACGGCAGTGGAGCGGGGGCGGAAGGCCAGGCGCGGTGCGCATGTGAAGTTGAGCGATGTGGCGAAGAAGGTGGGTGTCAGCCCAATCACCATTTCGCGCGCGCTTCGCAATCCCGAAATCGTCTCGGAGGATCTGCGCCAGACTATCCTGCGCACGGTAGACGAGATGGGGTATATCCCCAATCTTGCCGCCCGGGCACTCGCCGGCCGCCACAACGGCATCATCGGCGTAATCACGCCCGCTTTGCACCATCACGGCTTCGCCGGCCTGATGATCGGCATCGAGGATTGCTTGCGCACCACCGAATTCCGCGTGCAATATTCCAACACGCTCCACCATGCCGACGGCGAGGCCGGCGAGCTCAGATCCTTCCTGACGCAGAAGCCGGCCGGCGTCATTATCGCGGGCGCCGAATCCTATCATGATCTTCTGTCGCTGATCGAAAACGCCGCCTGTCCGATCGCCCATATCACCGATCTCAGCCAGGAGCCGGAAAGGCTGGTCGTCGGCCTCGATCATTATGCGGCCGGCGCCGAACCCACCCGCTTCCTGCTATCGAGGGGTTATGAGAGGATCGGCTTCATCGGCCGCGGCACGGATATTCGCTCGCGTCGCCGGAAGGAAGGCTATGAGGCCGCGATGGGCGAAGCCGGCCGTTTCGATGCTGATCTCGCCATTGGCGGAAATGAGGGAAGCAGCACCGGCCTCGGCAGGGAATTGTTTGCCCGCCTGTTGCAGCGCGTGCCGGATATCGATGCCGTCTTTGCTCAAAGCGACGATCTGGCGCTCGGTGTCCTCATCGAATGCGCCGCGCGCGGCATCCGCGTGCCGGAGGATGTCGGCATCTGCGGCTTCAACGATCTGGAGTTTTCAGCCTTCACCCAACCGACCCTGACGACAGTTCAGATTCCACGCTACGATATCGGCTACCGCGTCGCCGACATGCTGCGGCGCGCCATCCGCGACGAGCCGCCCGGCGAAAACAAGGTCGATTGCGGCTTCTCCATCATCCCGCGCGGCTCGACGCGATAAACCTTTTCTAAATTAAATAGTTAGGGGAAAACCGCTTACACTATTCGGCATCATGCTCGAGCAATGCGGGCAGCCAAAATATCGATATCAGCCCAGTGTTCCTGCAAATCGTTCCGGCCATCGCTCACGTTGAAAAACCTCCGTCAGGAAGTCGATGAACACTCTTGTCTTGGAGGGCAACAGGGTGCGGTTTGCATAATAGATCGAAATCGGGCCTGCGTCGGCATACCATGCCGGGATCAATCGGATCAGCTCGCCGCTCTCCAGATTGGCCAGAGCATCCGCCTTGGCGATCATCGCGACACCAAGGCCGAGAAGGGCGGCGGATCGCATGGCCGCGGGATCGTTGACGACGATCGTCTCTTTCAAGGCCGCAGGCTGCTCATCTCCAGCAAGATTGCGCATCTGCCGCTGGTGAATTCGACCCGTCCGCATCGAACGCATGACGATACCGTCGAGTTCGTGCAAGCCCGACGGATCATGAGGCGGAACCCGATCGCCCAGATATCCCGGTGATGCCACGGGGATAATATGAGCAGGGGCCAATGGCCTGGCGATGACACCAGGCGTCAACTCGAAACCCCCGCCGATCGCAGCATCATAGCCCTCGGCGATCAGATCGACCTGTCTGTTTTCGAACATCCATTCCGGCCGGATCATCGGATATCGCTGCATGAACTCCGGCAATAGCGGAAGGATGTAGCCTATGCCGAGTGTCGGGCTCATGCTGAGTTTCAGCACGCCGGATGGTTCGGACTGTTCGCTCGATGCCTCCGAGATCGCTCCCTGCAGGCTTTCCAGGTGATCTCGGATTGAGTGCAGAAAGCGCTCGCCTGCTTCCGTGAGCGTCAGACTTCGGGTGCTTCGTTGAAACAGCCTGAGTTTCAGGTTGCCTTCCAGTGCTGCGACATTGCGGCTGACCGCCGCCGGCGTCAGGCCGAGCCGTCGTGCCGCCGAGGAGAAGCTTCCAAGCTCGGCGCTGCGCACGAAGGATTCCAGGTTTGCAAGCGTCTCCATAGCATAACTTTCAATGAATGCTTGAAATTGATAACAGGCAATACCGTCTAATCACAAGGGAATAACAAGGCGATATTCGTTCCATCGAAACCAAACAATGGAGTTATCGCAATGTCCGACACTTCTCGGAAACTGTCCGGAAAGGCCGCTCTCGTTACGGGCGGCTCTCGCTCGATCGGCGCAGCAATCGCAAAACGCCTTGCTGCCGACGGCGCAGCGGTCGCCATCACCTATAGCGCATCGCCCGACAAAGCCGCCGCGGTCGTGAAGCAAATTGAGGATGCCGGCGGCCGCGCTGTCGCCATCCATGCCGACTCCGGCAATCCGGAATCGGTGCGGGCGGCAGTGGCGAAGACGGAAGAAACATTTGGCTCGCTCGACATTCTCGTCAACAATGCAGGCATCGCCCTTGGCGGCCCGATCGAGGAGATCACATTCGAAAACTATGAGCGGATGATCGCCGTCAATGTTACGGGCGTCTTCGTCGGCACTCAGGAAGCCGCGCGGCGCATGAAAGCGGGCGGCCGCATCATCCATATCGGCTCTTCGATGGTCCGTTATGCCGCCTTCCCGACCGCCTCGCTCTATACGCTGACGAAGGGTGCTGTCGCGGGTTTCAACCGCAGCCTCGTGCGCGATCTCGGACCGAAAGGCATCACGGTCAACACGGTGCATCCCGGCCCGACCGACACGGACATGAACCCGGACGGTGGCCCTGTTTCGCAGATCGTCGGCCCCGGCATGGCCGTCGGTCGCTACGGCAAGGACTATGAAATCGCCAGCCTCGTCGCCTATCTCGCCGGCCCCGAGGCGGCCTTCGTGACCGGCGCCGATATCGTCGCCGACGGCGGCTTCACCGCCTGAGCATTACCCCAACCATCATTCCCAATAAGGAGAATTTCAATGACCATCGGCATCATTGGCGCCGGCAATATCGGCTCCGCCTTCGCCCGAGCCCTTGCCCGCAACGGCATCGCCGCCACGATCTCGAACAGTCGCGGCCCTGACACATTGCAGGATCTGACCGAGGAACTGTCGCCGCACATTACGGCGGGGACTATCGAAGAGGCGGCGAAAGCCGACCTCGTCCTTGTCGCCGTCCCTTGGTCGAAGCTTCCCAAGGCATTGGCGGGTCTTCCCCACTGGGCGGGTCGCATCGTGATCGACGCCAACAATCCGGTCGAAGGACCGCTGTTCAAACCGGCCGAGCTGAACGGCCGTTTGTCGACTGAGGTCTTCGCCGGCCTGGTGCCCGGTGCTCGCGTTGTGAAGGCATTCAACCATCTCCAGGCGCATCTGGTTTCAGCCGATCCCCGCGCCGAGGGCGGCAGCCGCGTGCTCTTCTATTCCGGCGATGATGCCCAATCGAAGGCCGAAGTGGGGACGCTGATCTCCAAATTGGGCTTTGCCGGCATCGATCTCGGGCCGATTTCGATCGGCGGCAAGCTCGCGCAATTCCCCGGCGGGCCGCTGCCTGTCCTCAACCTCGTCAAATTCGGATGAAACAGCGATCGGCCGGATCAATCCGGCCGATCTGCTCGAACGACAGCGCCGCGCGTCTTTTCAGACGCGCAAAGGACGCTGTAACACTTTGAATTGCTGCATAATTTTATCCTTAAATCGGTTCCGTTTTAAGGAATTATGCAGTAGGCACGGCTCAGATTATTCCCTATATGGAAAGAATGAGGATCACTGTGCTGAAAAATGGATAGTGCGGGACTGTCTCTGGACAGAATGCGCACCTTCGTTCGCGTCGCCGAACGCGGTAACCTGTCGATGGTCGCAAGAGAGCTGGGTGTCGGTCAATCCACCGTGACGCGGCACCTCAATGAACTCGAGGAGGCTGTCGGCGTGCCGCTTCTCAGCCGAACCACCCGTCGCGTCACCCTCACGGAGGAAGGTAGCCGCTACTATACGAACTGCCTTCAGATATTGCGCCTGGTCGAACAGGCTGCGGAAGAAGCGAGAGATGCCCGCCGGGCTCCTGCTGGGGCTGTTCGGCTTTCCTGTACGGCAGCACTCGGCGTGATGCACATCACCCGCCTCATCTTTGATTTCCAGGACAGGCATCCAGACATCCGGGTCGACCTCAATCTGACGGACGAGCGGATCGACCTGGTTCGCGAAGGCGTCGACGTCGCACTCCGTCTTGGGCCTCTCGCGGACAGCGCGATGAAACTTCATGCGCTCGGAGAAAGCCATCGGTTGCTGGTGGGCGCTCCGACCTATTTGTCCTCCCACGGACGGCCGGAACGCCCAGCCGATCTGTCACGCTACGAAACCGTCGTGATGTCCAATGTGGCGGGGAGCGATCAGCTCGTTCTGTCCTCTCCCAACGGTACAAGCCTGATGATCCCGGTCAGTGGCAAGCTGCGCGTCGATCACGGGCTTGCGGCGCGCGAAGCCTTTGCCGCCGGACGCGGCATTGGTCCTGCACACCTCTGGTTGGTCCACGATCTTCTGGACGACGGCCAGCTCGAGGTCGTGCTTGGCGACTATCGTCCTTTACCGGTTCCGGTGAGCTTGCTGATCGTTCCAGAGCGTGCCGCCATTGCCCGCGTTCGGCTTCTCGTCGACTTTCTTGTCGCCGAGGTTTCCAAATTGCCGGGAATTCGGCCATCGTAAGCCCTTGTTTTCAAGCATGTCGTTATCGCAAAACCGCTGCACACATTTGCGCGACATGCTTCAAAGTCCGAAAGACCGCTTATCGCCACGCCACCCCGTCGTCCTGAGATACTGCTCCCAGTTGAGAGTGTCGGGGTTCAGGCGACGGCTCCATTCGAGATCGTGCTCCTTGCCGAAATAGCCATGGTCGACAGCATATTCGACCATCCCCAGAAGCTCTCGAACGAGAAGTTCGTTGGCGGCAAACTCCGGAAAATAGTGCAGCAGGCCATCCCGGGTGAAAGCGTTTCGATACGCGGCCTTGAGCCCGGTCACACGCTGAAAGGTTTCGACCATCTCGCGCGGAGAAATGATATCGCCAACGATCGGCAGCGTTTTCCCGTTGTAACGCTCGGGATTGGAGAAAATTTCAAGCACGACCGGCCCGGTCGCCGTCAGCGGATCGACGAACGGCGCTCGGAAATCTTCAGGAAGATAAATCGGCAAGAGGAGCGTATCGCCCTCCATGCGCGGCACATAATATTCGAGAAGATTCGTGTAGAAGAATGCCAGCATGACGAAGGAATGAGAGACCGGCAGGCCGCGAATATGGTCTGCAACGCGCGCTTTGTCGGTAAAATGCGGCGCATATTTCGTCCCGTTGGTGATCTTGTCGACATTCTCAAGCGTGCTGAAAACAATATGCCCGACGCCGGCCTCAACGGCGGCATCCGCCAGTTGTCGGCCGAGAGGGGCCTCGATTGTCTCGGGCGGGGCGATCGGCGGCGTCATCAGAAATGCGCCATCCGCGCCTTTGAAGGCGGTGACGAGGTCCTTTTGACGGCCAAGTTCGAGAGGGACGGCTACGATTTCAGCGCCGCGTTCCTCCAGGCGCAAAGCTTCAGGCGAATCCTTTTTCCGGGTTAAAGCTCGCACCCGGAAACGTTGGCTCTCAAGAAGTGTCGCGGCGACGCTGCGCCCCTGTTTGCTCGTTGCACCGACAATCGCGATCAGTGGCTTTTCATGTGCAGACATAGAGCTTTAAACCTTTCCCTGTCATTGACGCCGCTACGGTGGCAGGCGTCGTTTTGCGGGAGAGCGGTCGGCCTGTGCCGAGAGCCCACTCGATGGCGGGCACCCTATCGCAACAGGTTCTATGGCTGTAGATATCTGAAATGCATAACGTAATGCCATTTTCTGGATAAATGGCGTCCCGGCTGGGCCTGGATACAAATCGGTTCGCCATCCATCGCGACGGCGCAAGTGTCGTTCTTGAAACCACTTCTCAAATGCCGGCGTTGGCTCAGACATCTCTTCGCCGATGGCGGCTCTGATGGACTAATGCTGAGAGCTGCATGGCAAAGACGCAAGTTCACCCTGCAGACCGTCAAATAAACCGATAGGACCAAAGGTTTCGAAGTGCTGCCCAGTCGCCGCAAGATATTACTTTTATTGAATTCTTTTCAACGCAGACTCTTGGCCTGTCTGGCAGATGTATTAATCATTGTTAAGTACTATTGAATATGGTTAATATTATGTTAATCTTAAAGAGATCGGACAGTGTTCAGCGCTTCCAAAGCGGAAATTCGAAACATGAAGCTTTCGAAGATAATATCGCCAGAGATGCCTCAATATAGGTCGAGAATCGGTTCTCGCCTGCATCAAACAATACTGTGCATGGTGTTTGCAGCAATTGTTCCATTGACGTCAGCAGCGGAAGATTTACCTGCGTCCACAGGTTCGGCCCCGGTTGTGACCTCTGGCGAGACTTCGGCCCGGCAGCCTCAATCGCTGCGTGATGGTCTTCGTTCAGGCGATAAATTGAATCTCGCATTTTACGAAAGCTTGGCCTCTGTAGAAGATCGCTGGACGGGCTCACGGGGCACGGTTCCCTGGAACTTTTACCAGCGCCCCGAGCTCACTGGCGAATACGTCGTTGAAGCGGACGGAACCATTTCGCTTCCGCTTTTGGGACGCTTCCCGGTTCGAGGGCTTCCTCCGGCCGATGTGGAGGCGATAATTCTTCCTTCGTACGAAAGTCTGGTCGGCAGAAAGGGGTTCGTCAACATCGTCAGGATTGAGCACCAGCCGATTTACATTACCGGCCCGGTTCGTAATCCAGGCTCGTTTCAATATGTTGATGGCATGACTGTTCTGCATGCCGTTGCGCAAGCGGGTGGCATGACGGCGAAGACTATCGAGCCATGGCAGAGTGTGGAGATTACACGCCAGATCGAGCGGTTGAAGGCTGGGCTGGCCGATCTGAAGCGGCTTGCGTCGCGAACCGAGGTGCTGAGGGCGAAGCGCGATTCCGTGCAAATTGCCAGCATTGGCACACCTGTTCTTGGTCCCGATCCCGATGCTCAACAGTTGTTGGATGATGAGACATGGCAGCGCCAATTGGTAACGACGAGCAAGGATGCGCAGAGCAGTGCTTACGCAAAATCTGTTACCGATGCTCAGGCCGATCTCGATCTGCGCCAGGCACGCGTCGGCAATTATGATGCCACAATTCGGGTCCGTCAGGATCGGCTGGCAAGTATCGAGAATTTGGCCAAAAACAAGCTTGTCACCAGCATCGAGTTGACCCGGGCGCAAAGCGAACTGACTGAGTCTGAAGATCGAAAACAGCAGGCCGTCATCGATGTCGAGAGCGCAAAGCAACGGTTGGCGGCAGCGAAACAGGACGTCGAGCGCGATCGTATCGAACGCAAGATCGAGATCGAAAAGTCAGCAGCGGATGCCGAAAGAGGCCTATCAACGGCGTTGAAGACGACCGAGAGCGATCTTGAAATTTTCCGGTCCATGGTATCGTCGGAGGATACCGCCGATGTTGAATTCGAAATCGTTCGGCCTGGACCGAACGGTGTCATCGTCGAACCTGCGACCGAAGAAACGGTCTTACAGCCTGGCGATCTGATCAAAGTCCATTGAGACTTAGCCGCATACTCCTCCCGACTGGGAGAGTTTAGTCCTCCTCTCGGCCCAAGAGCTCAGGGGCATCGTTGATTTGCGATTTGTCACGCGGTCCAAAACGCCATGGAGAGCTTATGTCTACAATCGAAGCTTTAGAATCCTCGCATTCCTCAATGCCGGTCCAGGGTCCGATGTTCAATTTGCCAAGGACCTCGCTCGTCATTCCAACCTTGAACGAAGCGGAAAACATTAAGCTGCTTTTGCCCCGCATACCGACCTGGGTGCATGAAATCATCATCGTCGATGGGCGATCGACAGACGGAACGCCAGACATAGCGCGAAGCATGCGCGACGATGTCAAGATCGTACTCCAGCCCAAGAAGGGCAAAGGCATCGCATTGCGGACCGGCTTCGAAGCCGCATCGGGTGATATGATCGTGATGCTTGATGCTGACGGGTCGATGGATCCTTACGAAATCATCTTGTTCGTCGCGGCTCTTGTTGCAGGTGCGGATTTCGTCAAGGGTTCTCGTTTTATGCAGGGTGGCGGCACCAGCGACATGACGGTCATCCGCCGTTTCGGCAATCTCGGCCTGACCCTCCTGGTCCGGATGCTCTATGGCAGCTCTTTCAGCGATTTGTGCTACGGCTACATGGGCTTTTGGAAACGGCATGTTCCCTTGCTGCGTGCCGACTGCGACGGCTTCGAAATTGAGACGCTGATCAATTTGCGGGCCCTGAAGAACAAGCTCAAAATCATGGAAGTCGCGAGCTTTGAATCGGAGCGTATCTACGGCGTCAGCAATCTGCGTGCCCTTCCGGACGGCTGGCGCGTGCTGAAGACGATCTTCCGAGAACGCGTCAGCACGCCGGCGGGCGTCCAAGTCCTCGAGCAGGGCATGTCCTGAGGTCTGGATTTAATGGGCGAGGCCGCATGATGCGCATATTGATGCTCAGCGCGAGATACCTGCCTTTTGCCGGAGGAACGGAAACCCATGTAAGCGAGGTCGCAACCCGGCTCGTGCACAAGGGGCATGCGGTGACGGTCTTGACGGGCAATCCCGACGGCCTTCTTCCGGCAGCGGAAAGCCGAGACGGCGTGCAGATTGTCAGGCTGAAGACCTTTCCCCGTGGGCGGGATTGGTGCTTCGCCCCCGGCGTCTTCAGGGCGGTCGCCGAAGGTGATTGGGACCTGATGCATGTTCAGGGCTACCACACCTTCCTGGCACCGCTGGCAATGGCCGCCGCATCGCGGAACGGGCTTCCTTTCGTGGTTACCTTTCACAGCGGTGGCCATTCGTCACGATTTCGGTCCTCGATCCGGCGCTTCCAACATAGAATGCTTGCGCCTCTGGCCGCCAGAGCAGCGCAACTCATTGGCGTGTCGCGGTTCGAAGCGGATCTGTTCAGCCATAATATGGCAATCGCGAGAGACAGGTTCATCGTTATCCCCAATGGCGCGCGCCTGCCGGAAAAGTCCGGGCGGCGACCAGCTTCACCTCACGACAGGCCGCTGATTGTCTCGCTCGGCAGGCTGGAGCGCTACAAAGGTCATCATCGGGCGCTTGCTGCATTTAATGTGCTGGCAACGAAATTCCCCGATATGCGCCTTCGGATCCTAGGAGAAGGCCCCTATGAGGCGAAGCTGCGTCAGCAGGTGGCCGAACTCGGGCTCGGCAACCGTGTCGAGATCGGGGCAATTCCGCCGACCGACCGGTCCGCAATGGCCGATCTTTTGTCTTCGGCCGCTCTTGTCGTGCTCCTCAGCGATTATGAAGCTCATCCCGTGGCGGTTATGGAGGCGCTTTCGGTCAAGGCTCCCGTACTGACCACCGACACATCCGGCTTTCGGGAGCTGGCTGAGGAGGGCCTCGTGCGATCCATTCCGCTCAACGCTTCGCCAGACTTCACCGCGCGTGAAATGCTCGCCGCCATGGAGGCGGGGCCGATCTCGGTTGAGACGAGCTTGCCGGACTGGGACGATTGCACGGACCGGCTGCTGATGGTGTACAGACGCGTACTTTCGCATCCGCAGCCTGAACTGCGAACCGGTCCGGCACTGCTTGGAGATTTGAAGCACGATGACCGTTGTTGAGGGGCGGACGTCTCCAGACCAGCAGAAGGCCTACCAGGACGGAGCTTATCGTCATGGCTATACGGTAGGGGTTTCCATTCCACGCATCGATCTGTGGATCGCCGCATTTCTGGGCCTGCGCAGGCAGGACAGCGCGGTCGGGGGTGTTGCCGATCCTTCGTCGCTGGGGATGTCGCCGGCCTTTGCCTTCCTGTGCAGTTGCGCCCTTATTGTGGTCGCTCTTGCTGCAAATGCCAGTCGGCTGGGAGAGGGCTGGGCGGTTCCCACGTTCTATACCGCCATCGCCGCGATCTTTCTCCCCGCTGCGGCGCGAATCATCCATCCGGGGGCCAGCCGCCTGGAGCGGTTGGCGCTCATCGTGATCGTGACCTCAGCCCTCTTCGTGGTACGCCTGATCCGCGCGCCCGTCGCCTTCATAGACCATGACGAATTCCTGCACTGGGCGACGGTTAACGACATTCTGGAGGCGGGGCGACTGTTCCTGCCCAATCCCCTTTTGCCGGTCAGCCCCCTCTATCCCGGGTTAGAGCTCGTAACGTCCGCCTTGGTCAAACTGTCCGGACTGTCCGTCTTCGCGGCAGGCCTCATCGTGTTGGCGGCAGCACGGATGATGCTGATGCTCACGCTATTCCTGCTCTTTGAGAAGATCACGAATTCTGCACGGATCGCCTCCATCGCCTGCCTGATCTACATGGGTTCGTCCACGTTTTTGCTGTTCGACGTCCACTACTCGTATGAAAGCCTGGCGATCCCCATGCTTGCGGCGGTGCTGTTGGCTTCCGAAAGCCGACGCCTGGAGCGAGGCGACACGGCAGGCTGGCCGACGGTCGTCGCCACCATGGTCCTGATCGTGGCGCTCGCAGCTACTCATCATCTCACCTCCTATTTTTGCACGGCCCTTTTGTGCGGCACGGCGGTGATGGAATGCCTGAGGCAGGGCGCTTCCGCTATGCAGAGGCGGCAGGCGATCCTGCTGGCCTCGATCGCCGTGATTGCTCCGGTCGCCTGGTCGAAGATCGTCGGGAACCCCACCGGCAGCTACATCCTTCCCGTACTGGCAGGCGGCATACACGAGGTAGCGCAACTCGTATCGAGTTCGACCTCGACGCGTAAGCTTTTCGTGTCGGACACGGGAGCCCTGGCGCCTGCTTGGCAACGTTACCTGACGATGGCGGGCGTCGCGCTGATCTGCCTGGGACTTCTCACCGGCTTTCTCCGCTCGCTCGTTTTCAATGGGCAGCACCCGAATGCGAGCATCCTCTGGCCGCCGACCAGATGGCGCCTATGGCGGTCAAGCCTTCTCGAGATCCTCGTTTTGGTGACGCTGGCCTATCCCGTCAGTATCATCTTCCGGCTGACGCGCAGTGGGTGGGAGATCGGCAACCGCATCGGCTCGCTATCTTTCCTCGGCGTCGCAATCGTCGTCGCGGTGGCCGTCGCGGCATTCTGGCACGGCACCTCGCGTGGCTGGCTGCGCGCATCGTCGCTTGCCGCCGCCGCAACGACGGTGCTGATCGCTGGCGTCATCAGCTCCGAGGGGCCACGTATCCTGGTTCCGGCCGGCTATGAAGTTTCGGCCGACTCCTCGTCGATAGAACCGATGGGGATCAGCGCCGCAAAGTGGACCAGGGAATGGCTGGGCGGCGAGCAGCATTTCGCAACCGACCGGATCAATCGCCTGCTCCTGTCCACCTACGGCCGGCAAAAGGTCTCGACCACGCTTGAGAGCGGGCAGGATACAGGCATGGCCATCACCGCTGCCGATCTCGGCCCGATGGAACGCAAGCTGCTGATCGACTCGGGCGTCGGTTTCGTCATGGTCGATCTGCGCATGACCACCGGCCTGCCCGGCGTCGGCGTCTATTTCGACGGCGGCGCGCAGGACCGAAACCACACGGTCCCCCTCCAGGCGTCGTCGCTGCTCAAGTTCAATTCCGAGCCCGATGTCGACCGCACCTTCGACAACGGCTTCATGGTCATTTTCGATGTCGAGCGGCTCGGGAAAACACGGCAGCCCGCCGCCCCTCCTAGGCGGACCGGAGAGCCGGTGCAATCCCTGGGACGACCAGACGGAGATTTACAATGATCGATAGCCGTATCGACGCTTTCATGTGCGTCCATTCGCGGGACATCGAATATTTGCTCGAAGCGTCCCTTCGCTCCTACCAGCAGCATTTCCCCGACAAGGGAAACCTAACCATGGTCACGGACAACCCGGTCGCTTTGAGAGCCTTCCTCGACGGGAAGGGTCTCGTGCCTGGCGCCGCCGTCACCGGCGACAACGACTGGCTTTCAGCCAGCGAACTGGAACTTCCCGGCTGGTTTCGGCAGCAGATCATCAAGCTGCGCGCCTTCGAATTCTGCCGCACCGAGCATTTCTGCAATCTCGGTGCGGATACACTGCTGCTGCGGCCCATCGCGACGACCGATCTGATCGACCGGCGCGAACCGGTTCTCTATTATTCCAGCCACAGGCTTCCCGATCTTCACTACCGTTTCGAGAAGAAGCGGTTGCGCAATGTCGCAAGGATCCTCGGCGTCGAGCCGGCCCGGTCTTTTCGCTATGTCGATTTCATCAACGATTTCTTCTGCTTCAAGCGTGAATGGCTCATCGCGCTGAATGACTACATCGCGTCGAAATACGGCTCAACACCCTACGTCGAGCTGCTCAAGGGTCTGAGTGCGTCAAAAGACCAGACGCGGTTCGGAGAATGGACACTCTATTCCGTCTTTCTGCTCGATGTGATGCACCTGTCGCCGACGATGCGCGATGCGCGCGGGGCCTATCTGACGCAGATCCATAGCCGCCTCGGCCTCACGCTGAGCCGGCTGGACAGCAAGGTCGTTCATCTCGTCCAGAAATCCTTCGACCCGAATGTGATCCGCCAGAAGCTCATGAAGGTGAACCCGGGCGCCGCTCAGATCATCGGCGCAACGGCATGGGCGAATGCAGGAGCTCGTCCCCGATGATGGCCCGCCGCGTCTTTCTGGGAATCATTCCGCTGTGGGTTCTTGCCGCTGCGTTGGCCGTAACGTGGCTGCCCGAAACCTTTTCGACCTGGGAGAAGCTGGTCCGTCTGGCGCTCTGCGCGCCGCTGTTACTGTATTTCCCGGGCCGCATGCTGGTGGACACCCTGCGCTTCGAGGGCGATGGGGTCACCAGGGGGACGTTCGCGGTGTTCCTGAGCTTCGCGACCTGCATTTTTCTGGGGCTTCTGCTGCATGTCGTCGGCCATCTCGATGCGCGAGGCTGGGTCTACGCGCTGGGCCTGACGACTATCGCCCTTCGGTGGCTGAATGTCGTTTTGCTGCTCGCAAGGCCGGTTCCAGCCATCCCCTGGGCTTGGCCCGGCCGCCGTTTTGCGATCTTCGCAGTTTCCATGATCTTGGCGGCGAGTTCCGTCCTCGTGGCGCGCCCGGTCGCGCTTGAACGCAAGCCGTTTCATTTCACCGAGCTTTGGATGGTGCCCAAATGGAACTGGACGAACAATGTGGTAACGGTCGGCGTGCGCAATTCGGAAGACGCCAAAACGCTTTACAGTTTTGACCTTGTTCTGGGCGGCACGTTGATTGGAAAGATGCCAACCTTCGAACTGGCGCCTTCCTCCAGCCAAACCTTCGAATTCTCCGTACCGACAAAAACGCGCCCACCCGCACGGCTGGAAGCCTGGCTCTACAAGGGCGGCGACAGGGGAACGATCTACCGCAAGGTCTGGATGGCCATCGACACGCTCCAGTCCCCGGCACCGACCGGAATAACCCTTCAGTTCGCTCCGGAGCCGAAAAATGGATAATTTCCAGCACCCCGTGCCCGGCAAGCTTACGACGGCAATCGTCATCTGCTGTTATTCCGACAAGCGTTGGGACATTCTCAACAAAGCAATCGCGGCGGCAGCGCGCCAGGTCCCGGCCGCGGACGAGATCGTCGTCATCGTCGATCACAATCCGGCACTGGCGCTGCGTCTGCGCGCCAAGTGCTTCGAAACCCCGGTCAGGATCGTCGAGAATATTCATCCGCCCGGCCTCTCCGGTGCCCGCAACACCGGGATTTCAGTCAGCCGCGGCGAGGTCATCCTGTTTCTCGACGACGACGCTGTGTCGGATCAAGATTTGCTGGCGACCTTGGGGCGGCAACTCGAGGATCCCTCGGTTCTGGGCGCCGTGTCCGCCATCCGCCCGTTGTGGGAAACAGACCGTCCGTCCTGGTTTCCCGAAGAATTTCTATGGACCCTCGGCTGCACCTATCGCGGCCTTCATCCGGGGCCGGTGCGCAACCTCATCGGCGCGTCCATGTGCATCCGCCGCTCCGTCTTCGATCATACGGGCGGCTTCGATTCCGGCTTGGGCCGAACGGCCAACGCTTTGCCGCTCGGATGCGAGGAAACCGAACTCTGCATCCGTGCAACCAAGGCCTTGCCGCATGGCCGTTTCGTCTTCGAGCCATCGAGCGGCAGCGATCACGCCATACCCGCCGATCGCGCGACGTGGAAATATTTCCTCCATCGCTGCTGGGCCGAAGGGCTTTCAAAGGCCTGCCTATCGTTGATGGCGGGCTCCGGCGAGGCGCTGGCGTCGGAAAAGACCTATATGACGAGGACGTTGCCCCAAGGGGTTATGCGGGGATTCGCTGATGTGTTGCTTGGCCAGCCGAGCGGCCTTCTTCGCGCCGTCGCGCTGGGCGCCGGCCTGGCAGCCACTGCGGCCGGCTTCGCTCTCGGCCGGACCCGCGCTGCCCTTACGCGACCGTTCACCTCCGTTCCTGCTCGCGCTCTCGAACCGGTGGAATAGGCATGATGACCCTCAACGCCGCTATTGCCATGGTCCGCAGCCTCCTGATGAATCAGGCGGTCCTGCTCCTCAATGCAGGCATGTTGGGGCTTGGAACGTTGATGACGGCCATTCTCGGCTTCGTCTACTGGTGGTTCGCGGCGCGTTCCTTCTCGGCCGAGGCTGTTGGGCTCGCCGCCGCCGCCATATCGTTGATGAACCTCCTCGCGAATCTCGGGGAAGTCGGTCTCGGACCCTTCCTGATGGGCGAGATAGGCCGCCAGAAAAGAGCAGGCCCTTTTTTGACGGGCGCGCTCCTTGCCTCGTTCAGCGCCTCCATCGTGGTGGGGCTGATCTATCTTGCTATCGCAGCCTGGACATCGACGCAGCTTGGCTCGATCGTCGGCTCCTCCGCGACCGATCTCTTCTTCGTTGCTGCTTGCGCTCTGACGGCCGTGACCCTCGTGCTCGACCAGGCCCTGGTCGGCCTTCTGCGCAGCGGCCTTCAACTGGCCCGAAACGTCGTCTTCGCCGCCAGCAAGCTTCTTTTACTGATCGCTCTCGGCCTGACACTTGGCCGCGCAAGCAGCGAATTGGCGATCTTCACCACCTGGTTTACCGGGCAGCTTGTCTCACTGGTCGTCGTGGCCGGGCTACTTCTTTATACCGGTGGGCGCGTTTTCCACCGGCCGGACATCCACGCCTTCCGCCCGGCGCTCGGACAGGTTTTAGGTCATCATGGGCTCAGCATGGCTGTTCAGGCGCCGGCGCTGCTGCTGCCCTTCGTCGTCACGGTGATGCTGTCCGCTGAGATCAACGCCGCCTTCTATGCCGCATGGACGGTGCTGAACGTCGCGCTTCTAGTCCCTGCGTCACTCGCTTCGGTGTTGTTTGCCATCGCTGTGCGGGAGCCGGAGCTGTTTCCCGCGCGCCTGCGCCTGTCGCTCGGCTTGTCGATGCTGGTTTGCGCGGCGACCGCCTTGGCGTTCCTGTTCCTGCCGCGCTTCATGCTCTGGATATTCAATCCGGCCTATGCTGTGATTGCAGGAAATAGTCTCCAGTTTCTTGGCTTTGCCGCTTTCGGAATGGCGTCCAAGTATCATTATCTCGCGGTTCAACGTGTCCGGCGGCGCCTGGGTTTTGCCACGCTCGTTCTGATCGGCGGTGCGGTGCTGGAGATCGTGGCCGCTGCCGCCGGTGCGCAATTCGGGATTGCAGGCACAGCCAACTTCTGGGTCATTGCTGTTTCGCTGGAAGGCCTCCTTCTGTGCCCGGCATTGTATTGGGCTGCGCGGCGCATTGCGACGCCATCCACCACCGCGCCATCAGCGGCTGCCGGTGTCTCGACATATGGCAATTCCCTCGACCAGACCGACCAAATCGGAATTGCGTCACGGGCTTGAAAGGGAGTTCTTCGCATGAGGCCTATTCAACGCTTCCGGAATTTCGCTGTCGGCGCTGCGGCGCTGGCGCTTTTTTGGTCTGCTCAGGTCGGATCTACTGCCGCGCAGTCATCTGGGCAGCAATCTTTCGTCACGACGAAAGGGGAGGGCTTCCTGCTGGACGGCAAACCATTTCGCGTGGCCGGCGTAAACAACCATTATCTGACATTTGGCTCGCCAGGCGAAGTCACCCGCGTGTTGGACGATGCCACGGCAATGGGTGCCAATGTGGTGCGCACCTTCCTCCAACCGGTAATAGGGTCGCTGGACGGCCGGGTGCCGACGATCTGGAACTCAAAAAGCACGTCCGATTCCAGCAATCTGGGTACCAAGGGCATCTATATGATGAGTTGGGATCCGACAACCAAACGGATGGTTCCCAACGATGGACCTGACGGCCTGCAAAAGGTCGATTACCTCATCGCGGAAGCGGCGAAGCGCAGACTTAAGCTGATTCTCGCATTCGTCGATTTCTGGGCCTATACGGGCGGTGCCCAACAGATGAACGCCTGGTACGGGAGTTCGGACAAATACACCTTTTTTGCCGCTGATCCGCGAACCCGACGCGATTACAAGGAATGGATTCGGCATGTTTTGTCGCGCGTCAACACGATTACTGGTGTCCGCTATTCCGATGACCCCACCATATTTGCCTGGGACCTGGCCAACGAACCTGACATTCATCCCAAACCGCTCCTTCACGACTGGGTGTCGGAAATGTCAGCCTATGTCAAAACCCTGGCACCGAAACAGCTCGTAACGACGGGCCATGGGAACATGGATCAGAAGCTGTCGGATATGAACATTCCGAGCGTCGATTTCGGCACATGGCATGGCTACCCATCCTACGTCAAAATCAGCCATTCCGATTTCGATGCTCGCATTCGCGAATACTGCGAGATCGGACGAAATATCGGGAAACCGGTGATCCTGGAGGAATTTGGAGTTCCGCGATCCGATCCCGATCAGGCAAATGCCTATCAAACTTGGCTGAACACGATCGCCACGTCGGATTGCGGAGGCTGGGTGGTTTGGCGGCTTGTCAGCACACAGGACTCAGGCCTCTATCCCCAGGACGACTACGACAAATTCGACATTCATAACGATGGAGGCCCTGCTTGGCAGGCTCTGCGCGCCGCCGCCCTCAAGTTTCAATAATCAGGGCTCGCTCGAAGGCGGAAACCGATTTCAAGAAGACAATATGCGTGACACGAAGATCGGAAGCGCTCCTGCGGACCGGAACGGTTGCGCGTTCTTTCCCCTGGAGCAGGATGATTTAGGCCGGTCGGCCTGAAATCTGAATCCGGTTTTTATGGAGCATGATGTCTTCCGAATACTGCGGGCACTTTTCGGCATCATGCTCCGGGGGCTTTCCACCCTCCACAATCGTCGCATACCGATAGACGAGTGATAGCGATCTCGACACGCCAGAGTATTGACCTAAATGCTTACATATTTTGTTGCGATCTAAACTGGCTTTCCAGCTTCGCCAAATATTCGCGGTCTATCCAGGATATCGGGGACAAGCCGGAGATTTTCGAAGGTCAGCATTCGTTAATATGAATAATGCGGACGGCTCGCACGCAGAAGCGGTATCGTATAATGAAACCTCATCGGGCTACCCCGATTCGAAATAGGGATTGCGGCAGTGAACTCTTCACGCTTTCTTCAATCAATCGTCGAAGCCGAATCCCATGATACACGCTTGAATTTCGCCCGCGCCGCGATTTTCCAGCTTTATAGTGCTTGCCTGCCAACCGGTTCTGCGCCGGCTCAGTTTTCAGTCAAACTCTCTTTATCTGAAGAAGACGCGGTCACGCTTGTCGTGCGGCCGTTCGTCAATAAGGTCGAAGCCCTTGGCGGGCTTGTGAAATCCCTGTTTTCGACAAACGCGGAGACCGTACTGAGAGCCCTGCCGTGCAGGGTGGAGGATAAGGTCGGATCCGGCATTGGATTGATACTTTTCGTCGACGATGAGCCGATGATTACCATCGGATCTCTTGCAGATGATAGCGGACTGTTTCTTCGCCAAATCGAGCCTGCATCCAGGAATACGTCCGGGGTTGCCACAATCGGTACCGTGGTAGGCCAACGACTTGCCAGTGTGGTTCCTATTCCGACAGGATCTCTCCATCTGCGCAAACCGAAATAACGGACGCTGACCGATCAGGGTATCAGCAGGATACTGCCGGCCGAGCGTCCGGATTCCATCTCTTCGTGCGCCTTGGCAACATCGGCCAAACGATA
Organism: Rhizobium sp. PRIMUS64; assembly: GCF_023006465.1. Lineage (NCBI taxonomy): Bacteria > Pseudomonadati > Pseudomonadota > Alphaproteobacteria > Hyphomicrobiales > Rhizobiaceae > Rhizobium > Rhizobium sp. PRIMUS64. Next base: position 67,707 of record NZ_JALBGX010000019.1, read on the forward strand.
TTCGGCACCGATCTGCGAAACGATCCCCGCTTCCATCGCCCCGACTGCAGCGAGAGCAGCCTCGCGATATTGTCCGACGTCAGCGCACCAGGCCATGATGCTCGGATGGCAGAGCGCCTTGCCCGGTCGAAGTTCCTCGACAGGCACCGGTGGAATAGCACCGGCGGCCTGACCGATGGTGACAGCCATGCCGAATGGGCGGACAGAACGAATGCTTTTGAGAAGCGTGTCGCCGCCTATCCCGTCATAGGCGACGTCGACGCCAAGCCCGTTCGTGAGCCGCTTCACCTCCGCAACGATATCGGCGCCTCGTCCAACAATAAGGTGATCGGCGCCATAAGATGCGGCGAGGGCTGCCTTTTCGGAAGAGCCGACCGTCCCGATCACGGTGGCATCGAGCGACCTGGCCCAACGCACGAGGATGCTGCCAAGCCCACCGGCGGCCGCATGGATCAGAACCTGAGTGCCTGCACGCACATTATAGGTCTTTTTCAACAGCATGTAGGCGGTCATGCCTTTGAGCAGCGAACTCGCTGCCGTCTTTGCTGAAACGGCATCCGGAAGCTTGATCGCCCTTTCAGCGGCAATATTCCTCGTGGAGCGATAGGCTCCAACCGGAGGCCCGGCATAGGCAACGCGGTCACCCTTTTGGAACAGGGAGACACCAGGACCGACATCGTCGACGATGCCCGCCGCCTCCGCACCGATCACCGCGGGGTAGGAGGGCATGGGGTAGATGCCCTTTCGATGATAGACATCGAGAAAGTTGGTTCCGATCGCCTGATGACGGATTTTTATCTCGTCATCACCGGGAGGCTCACAATGGTGATGCTCAACGCGGAACTGGGTGATGTCACCAGGGGCGTTCAGCCATATGATTTGGTCGGTCATCTCGTGCTCCTTCATGGGCACAAATTAAGCGATGGCATGATGTGTGAAAATTCCCTATTGCTTCACAATGATTGGGAGAGAATTCACAAATATCGACTGGGACGACCTTCGGCATTTCCTGGCACTCGCGCAGTCCGGAACATTGCTTGGTGCCGCAAAGCAGCTCGGCGTCGAACACGCCACGATCAGTCGGCGCGTTTCGTCGCTTGAAGCCAGCCTGGGGCGTAAACTCATAGACCGCCGCGGACGGCGCATCATGTTAACCGCGGACGGAGAGCAGGTTGCCAGGCACGCAGCTCTTGTCGCGGCGCAAACTGCGGCAATCGAGCAGCTTGGTCGCAGCAGCGCCACGGAATTGCGTGGCCATGTGAGGATCAGCGCGCCTCCCGCTCTCTCAAGCGTGCTCCTGGCAAAGCCGATCGCGGCCGTCAGGCGAGACCATCCCGGTGTTCAGATCACGCTTGTCGGAGAAAAGCGCCTCGCGTCCCTGAACAGACGAGAGGCGGATATTGCGGTGCGAATGTCGCGTCCCGAGGACGGCGATTACGCCATCGTCAAGCTCGGCGAGACAAGCTTCCATCTCTACGCATCCAAGACCTATCTCGAAACGGTTCCACCGCCGGACTGGACCTTCATCGGTTACGACGAAACCATGAACGCCTCGCCGCAACAGTTGCGGTTGATCGAATTGGCCGCCGGCCGGCCGATCGCTGTGAGGTCATCCGTTCTGGAGTTTCAGGCCGCAACCGCAAGCCTTGGCGCAGGTGTCGTCATGCTCCCCGATTTCGCTGTCCCGGAGTCCAGCGGTCTCCAGCGCATTGAGAACGAATATGCTTTGACAAGAGAGGTCTGGCTGGTTGTCCATTCGGACATCAAGGACATCCCCTCCGTTCGCGTCGTCGTCGATGCGCTGAAAAACGCTCTCGGGAAATAGTAGTCCGCTCAGTTGGCTAGGGCCGTAAAGCGGCAGAGGCAGTCATTGAACTGATCGCCACAAAGAGGCATTCTGCAAGCCTTTCACAAGCTATCGAGAGATCGTTGCATGCTCCGAAAAGCGGTTGCGAGTGACCTCATGGCGCTCAAAGTTGTCCGTTCTTCAGTCGTCGAAAACGTATTGGCTGACCCCTCCAAGGTCACCGATCATGATTATGAATGGTATGTAAGAAATCCGGGAGTGGCCGTTTGGGAAGAGAAGGGCGATGTGGTCGGCTTTTCCGCGGCTGACCCACGCAACGGAAACATTTGGGCGCTCTTTATCGCTCCCGGATTTGAAAGAAAAGGGATTGGCTCGATTCTGCTGGCCGAAGCCTGCGCCTGCCTCAAATCTGCCGGCATCGAACGCGCGTGGCTCACCACCGATCCAAACACCCGAGCCGAGAGATTTTATCGAGCGGCTGGTTGGGAGCATGTCGGCGAAAGGGGGAATGAGCTTCTTTTCGAACGATCACTCTGAGTTTTGCGCGACTATCTGCCGAGACGGCTCGGTCCGGAGGCAACGGTGTTGTCAGCGATCAATGGTCTGCGCGAAAGGGTTGTCTAGCAGGCAGCGAAAGCGCTTGCGCTGCCGATGATCCAAAGTCCGCTTGAGGCCGAAAGCCCGCGTCGATTCATTCCAATTGGCGGATTGGATGGCTCTGAAAGTGCTCTACCGCTTCGTCAAGCTGCACCCAATGATGTTTCGATTGTTCGTAGACTGACATGGCGGGTGGCGCGAAGGTCGGGTCGGAAAGGGAACCGACTGCCACCCCGATCCAGGACGGCGCAGCATCGGCCTTCCAATAGACGGTCGAGCCGCACATTGGGCAAAAATGCATTCGGACCTTGCGGCCGCTCTCGGCGGTACGAATGAATTCTGTAGACGTTCCAGATATTTCGACACAGCCCATCGAGTAGAAAGCATTTGCGCTGAACGGCGCACCCGTTCTGCGCTGGCAAGCCAAACAGTGGCATAGCGCAGTCAATTGTGGCGGCTCGCTGAGCATCAGTCTCAGAGCGCCGCAGGCGCATTGGGCATTGGCCATGGAAACTCCTCCCGCTTGCACGGTGAAATTACGTTGAATGGGGGGTGAAGCGCAGGCCCGAACCGCAAATGGTTGGGGTGGGCGATGCGAAGGGACTGAGAGCTGATATAATTTCAGGCTCACAGAAGCTCAAATGTAGATCGCGGAAATGCCGAAGTCTAGAGGAACGCCATCTGACCGCTTCGGCGCGGAGCGGATGCGGAGCCCTGATCGCACGGTCTCAGGTTCTGATCGGTTCTTTGCGGCAAGCTGGATTTCAAATTCCACTGGCGATCTCTAGCCAAGGGCGGAGGGCGATCACTAGCGAGCAAGCGGTAAACAGCGAATCGATGAGCATCTCGAACGATGCATAGCACCACCCGGGCGGCGGGTCGTCGATCGAGTTTTTCGTTGTTAATGCACGACTTGGGAAGCTACCGACATCAATTCCTCGGAATTCGGTGCCTTGAATGTCTGGAGCCCAGCCTCCAGAACTTCAGTGAAGCTCCAGCGTACGATGCCCTCCCGGTCGATTAGGAACTGACCGACAAGCTGCCCGTGGTCGGCAGTCATCATCTGCTGATCGGCTTCCGTAATCTGATATCCTTCCTTCTCGTTGATGAACTCGTCCATTGCCATCACGCCCATCGGCTCGGGCAACTCGCCCGGAAGATCGATCCGTATCGCCATGACCGTGTCGATCCCGACCTCGCGTAAGCCGAAGGCTTGGTGCGAAGCCCGTACCGGGTCGGAAGCAGCAAGAAGATCGGGTATCGGATGGTAACGGAAATAGAGCCGCGCGCGTTCGACCGGGGTGTTGACCACCGCCAGGGATTGGACGCCTTTCTCACGCAGCATCGGGTTGAGATATGCCATGGCCGCGACATGGCGCCGGCAGAACGGACAATGCAGGCCTCGAAACAAACCGATCAACAATGGGCTGCGGCCGCGAAAATCATCAAGAGCGATCTTCCCCTCGCGCGAGATCGCATCAAACACAACGTTCGGGACCCGGTCGCCCGGTTGTAGCGGATGGTCGACAAAGTGCGTGGACATGGACAACCTCCTCGCTCGGGGATCAGTCGAGAAAAGGCGCCACGTGCTTCGAGGTCGAGATTGAGCGTTGCAAGGCCTGACCTCTCGTCTTACCGCACCGCCAGGATCCGATCTAAGAATGGCCCCACATTGGCCTGCGGGCAAGCGTTAAACAGCGAATCGTGAATTGAAAAAGTCCGTTTTCTGCAAACTCTGATTTTTTTAGCGGCCGTAGAGGCGGACACAGAAAATTGAGCGGGGGGACCTGCCGATTTTGCGTTCAAGCAGCGTGGGGCCGCGTAGTGGAGAGCCCCTATCGCAAAGTCTCAGGTTCTGATCGGTTCTTTGCCGCTCGACAGGGAATCCGCCGGCCCTGCAGCCAGCGGATTCGGTCTCGATGAGGGGCCAGACTTGCTGGCCCCTTATCCCTTAGATATCGCTTGCAGCGCTCGACCAGAGGTCGGCCGCTTCGGCTGCCGTCATGCGCCGCACCTCGGCCTCATGGCTGCGGCTAGCGAAGAGTTCGCTTGCCATGATCTGCTCGGCAAGATCGGCCGGAAGCGAGAGGATGACGCGGGCTTCGCCATTGTGCAGGCCGCCGAGTTCCGTGCGTTTGCCGGTGACCATGCCGCCGGCAACCGTGTTGTTGGTCTCCGGATCGATCAGGATGAAGGAGCCGGAAAGCCGGTTCTGCTCATAGGGGTCGAAGATCGCCGCTTCGTCGAAGACGAGCCGGACTTTGCCGATCGCATTCATGTAGAGCCGCTGGGCGGCGTTCCAGGCGCCGGTCTTCAGCTCCAGCTGGCTGAGCGGCTGCACCTGCACGCGCTGGCGGCGGCTGCCGCTCTTCAGCCAGTAGCGCTTACCGGGCTCGATACCCTCAGGCTGCAGCGCGACGATCTGCGCGTCGAAGGCAAGGCCGACCTGCGGCTGGGCGTCGATCGAGACGATCATGTCGCCGCGCGCCACGTCGACCTGGCGGTCGAGCACCAGCGTGATCGCGTCGCCGGCAACGGCGGCATTGCGGACGAGATCGAAGGTGACGATCTTGGAGACATTGGCGACCATGCCGGACGGCAGGATCATGACGCTGTCGCCCGGCTTGACCGAGCCGCCGGCAACCGTGCCCTGATAACCGCGGAAGCTTTCGCCGGGACGCGAGACGCGCTGGACGGACAGGCGGAAGCCGACCGTCTGCGACGAGCGCACGGTGGCAAGCTCCAGTGTCTCCACCAGCGTTGGGCCGCTGTACCAGGGCATGGCGGCCTGGCCGGAATAGACGACGTTTTCGCCCTTCAGCGCCGACATTGGAATGGCGGTGATCTGCTTGACGCCGAGCGACAGGGCAAATTCCCGGAAGTCATGGCTGATCTTGTCGAAGCCGGCGCGATCATAGCCCGTCAGGTCGATCTTGTTGACGGCAAGCACGAACTGCTTGATCCCGAGCAGGGAGGCGATCGTTGCGTGACGGCGCGTCTGCTCAAGAATGCCGAAGCGCGCATCGACCAGCAGGATGGCGAGATCGGCGGTCGAGGCGCCGGTTGCCATGTTGCGGGTATATTGCTCGTGGCCGGGCGTGTCGGCGACGATGAAGGAGCGCTTGTCGGTCGAGAAATAGCGATAGGCGACATCGATGGTGATGCCCTGTTCGCGCTCGGCCTGCAGGCCGTCGAGCAGCAATGCGAAGTCGGGCAGGCCGAGATCGTTCTGCTTGCCGGTGGAATCGCGCTGCAGGGTGGCGGCCTGGTCTTCCTTGACGGCCTTGGTGTCCCAGAGCAGGCGGCCGATCAAGGTCGACTTGCCGTCATCGACGCTGCCGCAGGTAATCAGGCGCAGCGGGCGCGAATCGCGCAGAGCTTTCTGCTGCTCGGCGGCGGGCAGGCTGACGACGGTGGCGGCCGAGACGGCGGTTTGGGCTGCGGTCATCTCAGAAATATCCTTCACGCTTCTTCTTTTCCATGGAGCCGGACTGGTCGCGATCGATGGCGCGGCCCTGGCGTTCGGACACCGTTGCAATTTCGAGTTCGGCAATCACCTCTTCGAGGGTGGTGGCCTGTGAGCGGATGGCGCCGGTCAGCGGGAAGTCGCCGAGGGTGCGGAAACGGATCATGCCTTCCTGGCGGACTTCACCGGGCAGCAGTTCCAGGCGCGGATCTTCGGCCAGGATCATCATGCCGTCGCGCTCCACGAAGGGCCGCTTCTTGGCGTAGTAAAGCGGCACCAGCGGAATGTCCTCGGCCTGGATGTAGCGCCAGATGTCGACCTCAGTCCAGTTCGACAGCGGGAAGGCGCGCACGCTCTCGCCCTTGCGGATCATGCCGTTGTAGATGTTCCAGAGTTCGGGCCGCTGGTTGCGCGGATCCCAGCGATGATCCGGCGTGCGGAAGGAATAGATGCGCTCCTTGGCGCGGCTGGCTTCCTCGTCGCGCCGCGCGCCGCCGAAAGCGGCATCGAACTGGCCGGCATCGAGCGCTTGACGGAGGCCTTCGGTCTTCATGATGTCGGTGAAAGCAGCCGATCCATGCGTAAACGGCGTAATGTTTTCGGCCTTGCCGCGCGGATTGATGTGCTCGATCAGATCGAGATCATACTTCTTCGCGGTCTCGTCGCGGAAGGCGATCATCTCGGAAAACTTCCAGCCGGTATTCACATGCAGCAGCGGGAAGGGCACGCGGCCGGGATAGAAGGCCTTGCGCGCCAGATGCAGCAACACCGAGGAGTCCTTGCCGATCGAATAGAGCATGACGGGACGCTCGAATTCGGCCGCAACCTCGCGGAAGATGTGAATGGATTCGTTTTCCAGCGCTTTCAGATGCGGGTCGAGCGGCGCCTTGGCGCTCTGCGGATTGCTGAGTTCCGTATCCGGACGGCTATCGGGCATGTTTTACTCCAGGCTATCGGTCGTTTACGGCTCGCCGCAAAACAATTCCTTGATGTTGACTTTCCCAAGGCTGCGGCGGTCGCCGCGCCCCGATTGGGAAAGCCGTGGGGTGATTTACTGTGCGGCGATCGCTGCGGCCTCTTCGGCGACGTGCAGGCCGCATTCGCGCGTTTCGTCCTGCTCCCACCACCAGCGGCCGGCGCGTTCCGGCTCACCGGGCTTGATCGCCCGGGTGCAGGGCTCGCAACCGATCGAAGGATAACCACGCTGATGCAGCGGATTGACCGGCACGCCATTTGCGGAAACGAAGGCCTTGATCGCCTCCAGGTCCCAGTCGGCGAGCGGATTGACCTTCAGCAGGTGCCGTTCGGCGTCATACTCGGCAAAGGGCGTTTCGGCGCGATTGGCCGATTGGCCGCGACGCAGGCCGGTGATCCAGATCGCAGCACCTTCGAGCGCCCGTGCAAGCGGCTTCAGCTTGCGCACGCCGCAACAGGCATGCCGGGCCTCGACGCTCTCGTAGAAACCGTTGAGGCCGTATTGTGCCGCATAGGCGTCGATATCGGCCTTCTCGGGCTCGTAACGATGAATGCGGATGTCGTACTGGCTTTCGGTCTCTTCGATCAGTGCCAGCGTTTCGGCAAACAGCCGGCCGGTCTGCAGCGTGGCGACATCGATCGGCAGGCGGTGCGTGCCGATCTCGGCGGTGATCACCTGGTCCTCGATGCCGAGTGACGTTGTGAACACCACGCGACCGCCGAGGCCTGAGACCAGCGACAGGCGTCCGGCAAGGTCGAGGCCTGCCAGTCTGTCATTCAGCGCCTTGGCTTCCGCAATCGGATTGATAGCAGTCATGAGAATCCTGTCCTTTGTTGACCGGAGTATCGCAGTTCACACAGGGATCGGACAGAAAAAGGGATTTCGAAAGCTGCGGCCGGAAGAGCAAATATCTCTCCGAAGCTGCCGCGATGCAGAAAAGCAGCCGCCTGCGGATGAAAATCCACATCGGCAGCTCGAATGTCTATAGAAATAGTAGAGTTACACGCAGCCTGTCAATCCGAAATCTGAAGTGATGCCGAAAATGGTGCAGAAGGCGCAGTTTTGGCATAGATTAAGAGAGCTTGGCCGAGAGCAAAAAACAAGGCCAAAACGCTTGTCTCTCAAGGCTTTCTCCGGCGCGTTCAAATTCCGTTCATGCTGGTTGTGCCATAGAGGTGAAAGTACTTCCGTAGCAGTGCGGAAATTCGCACTGCCTGTGTGTGTCGATGGTCAAAAATGATTACGCAAAAGGCGAAATATGCGCTGCGGGCGCTCACGGTCTTGGCTGATGCCGATGCCGACGAACCGGTGATGATTTCCGATATCGCGGCGCAGCAGAAGATCCCGAAGAAGTTCCTCGAACAGATCCTGCTCGACCTGAAACATCACGGCGTCGTCGCCAGCCGCCGCGGCAAGCAGGGCGGTTATCTCCTCCTCAAGCCCGCCCACACCATCACCTTCGGCGAGATCCTGCGCATCATCGACGGCCCGATCGCCCCGCTTCCATGCCTCTCGATCACCGCCTACCGCCGGTGCGACGATTGCGACGGCGAACAGAACTGCCAGATCCGCCACGTCTTCGCCAAGGTGGCGGACGCCACCCGCAAGGTGCTGTTCTCGACGACCATCGCCGATGCCGTCGCCCCAACGCACAGCGCCGAAGTCACCCGTCTGCTGGCCTGAGCATCAGGGTGAACTGACGCCCGCATCTTTCTTCAAGATTTGGTGAAATCCCTTTTCTTCCGGCTCAAATGCTCCACCTGCCCGTCAATACGGGTAGGGAGGACATGATGTCTATAATTTCAGCACAGCGGCTAGAGCAATTCCAGCAAAAGTGCACAGCGGTTTTGCGTCCGGAATTGCGTGAAAACAAAGAGGTAGAGCATTTCCGTGGCGCGAAGAAAAACGGAAATACTCTAGTGGTTGCGGCCATGCTTTCTGTGGCTTTCGCCACCGGCGCAATGGCCCATCACGGCTGGTCCTGGGCAGAGGCGGACCAGATCGAGCTTCGCGGCACCATCGAGAAAATCTCCATGGGCGGGCCGCATCCGACCCTTAACGTCGCGACCGCCAATGACGGCGTCTGGCTCGTCGAGCTCGGCAATCCGCGCCAGACGGAACGCTCCGGCTTCGTCGAAGGTGTCGCCAAGCCCGGCGACCAGGTGGTGGCCCTTGGAAACCGTTCGCAGGATCCAAAGGAGAAGCGGATGAAGGCGGTGCGCCTCACCATCGGCGACAAGCGCTACGATATCTATCCCGACCGCATCAAGACGAACTGACCTCTGGGCGAACTGAGCTGTGATCGACATTCTCGAATGGCTGTCAGCCACCATGCCTGCGGCCGCGCTCCGGCGCTCCGGAACACTCTACATGTTCGTCAACGCAGCCCATATCCTGGCGATCGGTCTTCTCATCGGCGCCATCCTGCCGCTTGATCTCAAGCTCGTCGGCTTTTTCCGCAAGCTGCCTGTTGAAGTCGTTGCCCCGTTTCTCTCCCGCTCCGCCGGCGTCGGCCTTGCCGCGGCTATTCTAACCGGCTTCTGTCTCTTCAGCGTCCGGGCGGTCGAATATGCCGCCAATCCCGCCTTCCTCGCCAAGCTAGGGCTGATTGCCTTCGGATTACTCAACGTGCTGGTGGTGCACGCGGGACAGGGTTGGCGAACGGCAACCACTGTCGGCATTCTTCGCCCTGCCATAAGAGTTTCGGCGGCTCTGTCGGCGGCGACATGGATCGCCGCACTTGTGGCGGGACGCTGGATCGGATTTCTCTGATGGGATCGCTCCCGATTTTCTCAACCGCGGCGCATATGAATTGCGTCAGGTGGAGGGGAGTTGAACATAACACGATGATCCATCATATTGCATTGCAATTGCAACGCATGAGGAACGTCATGAAAACGGCATCTCTCCCGTCCCTTCGCGTGGATCCTGAATTGCGCGCTGCCGCCGAAAGCGTTCTCAAAGAGGGCGAGAGCTTGTCGTCGCTGATAGAGGACTCTCTTCGCCGCCAGATCGATTACAGAAAGACCCAAGCGGAGTTCATCGCGCGGGGTCTGGCCGGCTTGGCGGACGCAGAGCGGACCGGTGTGTTTTATACAACGGACGACATTCAGGAGTTGATGCGCAAAAAGCTTGAAAAGGCGAAAGCCCGTAAAGCAGCGCAGCAGAAGTGACCTTCGAGCTAAAGTATACCCAGACCTTCTATGGAGATCTGGATCGGCTCGCCGATTTTCTGATCGAACGTGATCCGGATTTGGCGGAACGTGCCATCAACGCCATCCAAAAAGCTCTGATGATACTTCAGGATTTCCCGCTAATGGCCAGACGCGCCTCTGCGGATGATCCCTTGCTGCGCGAGCTCGTCGTACCATTCGGTTCTGCCGGATATGTCATTCTTTTCAAAGTGATGAGCGAAACGAGCGTCATTGTCCTCGCCGTCCGTCACCACCGCGAAGAAGACTACCACTGACTATCTGTCGCCCACCGCCGCGCGCGGGTTGACCCAGGGTTCCTGGTTCGAGCGCGCCAGCGGCTGTTTGCCGAGGATATGGTCGGCCGCCTTCTCTCCGGTCATGATCGACGGTCCGTTCAGGTTGCCGTAGGTGACGTGCGGGAAGATCGAGCTGTCGGCGACACGCAGGCCATCGACGCCGATCACCCGCGTTTGCGGGTCGACCACCGCCATCGGATCGTCCTTGGCGCCCATCCGGCAGGTGCCGCAAGGGTGATAGGCGCTTTCCAGATGTTCGCGCAGGAAGGCGTCGATCTCCTCGTCGCTCTGCACGCCTTCGCCCGGCTGGATCTCCGGTCCGCGATAGTCGTTGAAGGCGCTCTGGCCGAAGATCTCGCGGGTGAGGCGCACGCAGTGGCGGAATTTCTCCCAATCCTCGGCATGGCTCATATAGTTGAAGCGCAGCACCGGATCGGCCTTGGGATCGGCCGAACGCAGCGTCACGCTGCCGCGCGATTTCGACAGGTTGTAGCCGACATGAACCTGGAAGCCGTGGCTCTTCGCCGCCGCCTTGCCGTCATAGCTGATCGCCACCGGCAGGAAATGGTATTGGATGTCGGGCTGCTTCAGCCCCGGCGCCGAGCGCAGGAAGGCGCAGGCCTCGAACTGGTTGGAGGCGCCGAGCCCGCCGCGCGAGAGCAGCCATTGTGCGCCGGCCACGCCCTGCCAGAACCACGGCAGCCAGGAATAGAGCGACACCGGCTTGGTGCTGACCTGCTGGAAGTAGAATTCCATATGGTCCTGCAGATTGGCGCCGACGCCCGGCCGGTCGGCCTTCACCGTAATGCCCATGTCCTGCAGATGTTCGCCGGGACCGATGCCCGACAGCATCAAGAGCTTCGGCGAGTTGAAGGAGGAGGCCGAGACGATCACTTCGCGGTTCGCCTTCACCACCTCCACTTTGCCGTTGCGTTCGATCTCGACGCCTGTGGCACGTCCGTCCTCGATCACGATCTTGCGGGCGAAGCCATAGACGATCCCGACATTTTGCCGCTTCAGCGCCGGCTTCAGATAGGCATTGGCGGCAGACCAGCGGCGGCCGCCGAAGATGGTCTGTTCCATCAGCCCGAAGCCTTCCTGCTTGCTGCCGTTATAATCCTCCGTCGTCTCGAAGCCCGCCTGTTTGCCGGCCTCGACGAAGGCGCGAAACAGCGGATTGGTGAAGCCGCCACGCTGGACATGCAGCGGCCCGTTGGTGCCGCGCCAGCCTTCTTCGCCGCCATGCGAATGCTCCATCCGCTTGTAATAGGGGAGCACGTCGGCATAGGCCCAGCCGCTGGCGCCGAGCTCCTCCCAGCGGTTGAAGTCCTCGGCATGACCGCGCACATAGACCATGCCGTTGATCGACGAGGAGCCGCCGATCACCTTGCCGCGCGGCGCGGTGATGCGCCGGTTATTGAGGTTCGCCTCCGGCTCGGACAGATAACCCCAGTTATATCGCTTCATGCTCATCGGCCAGGCAAGCGCCGCCGGCATCTGGATGAACGGCCCAAAATCGCTGCCGCCCGCCTCGATGACGAGGACACTGTTCTTGCCGTCTTCCGACAGACGGTAGGCGAGGGCGGAGCCGGCGGAGCCCGAGCCGATGATGACGAAATCTGCTTGCATAGTCTTGTCTTTCCTAGAGCCTGCCCCTCATCCGGCTGCCGCCACCTTCTCCCCGCTCGCGGGGAGAAGGGATATGCCGCACCGTTTCGGCATTCTTAAGCGCCCCGTATGCCACGTCCCCTCTCCCCGCGAGCGGGGAGAGGGTTAGTGTGAGGGGCACCAGATATTCTTCAATAAGGCGCCACCACCGGCCCCATGCCCACGTAAACCGTCTTCAGCTCGGAATAATGCTCCAGCGCGGCCAGCGAATTCTCGCGGCCGAAGCCGGATTGTTTCGAGCCGCCGAAGGGGATTTCCACCGGGCAGAGATTGTAGGTGTTGATCCAGAGCGTGCCCGCCTCCAGTCGGTCGACGACGCGGTGGGCGCGGGTGAGGTCGGCGGTGAAGACGCCGCCGGAAAGGCCGAATTCGCTGGCATTGGCCCGCGCGATCACTTCGTCCTCATCGTCGAAATCGAGCACCGACATGACCGGCCCGAAGATCTCCTCGCGGGCGATGCTCATGTCGTCGGTGACATCGGCAAACACCGTCGGCTGCACATAATAACCCTCGCCGGAGACGTTGTTCGGAATGCCGCCGCCGGCAATCAGTGTTGCGCCCTCGGCCTTGCCCTTCTCGATGTAGGAGATCACCTTCTCGCGCTGCGCCCAGGAAACCATCGGGCCCACCTGCGTCGCCTCGTCCATCGGATCGCCGATCAGCATCGCCTCGGTGCGGACCTTCAGCCGCTTCAGGAATTCGGCCTTAACAGCCTTCTGCACGAAGACGCGTGTGCCGTTCGAGCAGACTTGCCCCGTCGAATAGAAATTGCCGAGCATCGCGCCGCCGACCGCCGAATCGAGATCGGCATCGTCGAAGACAACAAGCGGCGACTTGCCGCCGAGTTCCATCGTCACATGCTTGAGGTTGCCGGCGGCGGCCGCCGCCACCCTGCGGCCGGTCGGCACCGATCCGGTCAGCGATACCTTGGCGACATCGGGATGGTTGACGAGCAGCGGCCCGGTGTCGCGGTCGCCCTGGATCACATTGAAGAGGCCCTTCGGCAGTCCTGCCTCATGCAGGATCTCGGCGATCTTCAGCGCCCCGAGCGGCGTGTTCTCGGACGGTTTGAACACCATGGCATTGCCGCAGACAAGCGCCGGCGCAGCTTTCCAGCAGGCGATCTGCTGCGGATAGTTCCAGGCGCCGATGCCGACGCAGACGCCGAGCGGCACCCGCTTGGTATAGGCAAAGTCCTGGCCGAGCGGGATCTGCGAACCGTTGAGACCGGCCGGCGCAATGCCGCCGAAGAATTCGAAGGCATCGGCACCCGAGGTCGGGTCAGCGACAACAGTCTCCTGGATCGGCTTGCCGGTGTCGAGCGTCTCGAGTTCGGAAAGCGCCCGGTTTCTCTCGCGCATGATGTCGGCTGCCCGCTTCAGGATGCGCCCGCGCGCCATCGGGCTCATCGCCGCCCATTCCGGCTGGGCGCGCTTGGCCGCCGCGATCGCCCGTTCAACGATCGCGGGCGTTGCGGCATGCAGCCGGGCGATCACCTCGCCGGTCGCGGGATAGAGGCTCTCGATGACGGTGCCGTCGGTATCCTCGACATATTCGCCGTCGATGAAGTGTGAGGCTTTCGGCTGGGCTTTCATGTCATTTGTCCTTGGGTGGTTCGATGTGGTCGTCCCTTCTCGCTCCGGGGAGAGGGGGAGGCGGTGGCCAAAAGCGCATTCAGATAATCTTCCGTCAGCGCGATCGAGGCTTCAATGCCGATCGGCGCGGATTTCAGACTTTGCCTGATATAAAGCCCGTCGATCATCGCCGCAGCGCCTTCGGCGATGCGTTCTGCGGCGTCAGCTGGCAACAGCGCCTTGAGGTCGGCCAGCAGATTGGAGCGCAGCCGCCGCGCATAGATCACCAGGAAGCGTCGCGTCTCTTCCGAGCGCTGCGCTTCGGCGTAAAAGGCAAGCCAGGCGGCAATCGTCTCCGGCGCGAACTGGTCGGCGTGGAAGCTGACGCGGATGATGGCGGAAAGCCGCGCCCGCGGCGTCCTGGCGGCCTTAAGTGCCGCCACCGTATCGCTGCGCAGTTGTCGGAGAAGCGAGCGGATCGTCTCGATCAGCAATTGTTCCTTGCTGCCGAAATAATGATGCGCCAGGGCTGGCGACACGCCGGCCTGCCGGGCGATATCGGACATGGTGACGGTAAGCGAGCCGTGATCGCCGATCACCCGCAGCGCTGCATCAACAAGCGCCTTGCGGCGCACCGGCTCCATTCCGACTTTCGGCAACAAACCACTCCTTGAAATCAGCGGCAGGTTATTTTTGATTGACTGATCAATCAATAAAAATCTTTCGCGATTTGACTGGGCGCGGATCTTTCCCTGTCAAATTGCTGCAACATATTCAGAATTTCAGGAGGTGCATCATGACCGATGTCTTCGAGGGAACGCCGACATCTTCGCTACAGTCGAAATGGATCTGGTTTGCCGGCCTCGGCGTGTTGTTGCTCGTCTGCGGTCTGATCGCGCTCGGCAATCTGATGCTCGCCACCGTCGTTTCGGTCTATTATGTCGGCATGCTGATGCTGTTCGGCGGGGTGATCTATCTCGTCCATGCCTTCCAGGTGCGCGGCTGGGATCATGTGCTGTTCTGGATACTGAGCGGCCTGCTCTATGTGCTTGCCGGCATCTGCGCTTTCGTCAATCCGATCCTGACCTCGGCGGCGTTGACGCTGTTTCTCTCGCTCGCACTGGTCATCGCCGGCGTCTTCCGCACCTGGGTCGGCATGCGCATGAAGCCCACCAAGGGCTGGCGTTGGATCGTCGCAAGTGGCGTCATCACCGCTCTTGCCGGTTTCGTCATCGCGCTCGGCTGGCCGGTGAACAGCCTGTGGATCCTCGGCCTGTTCCTCGCCGCCGATCTCATCGTCCAGGGCTCGACAATGATTGCCTTCAGCCTCGGCATCCGCAGTCGAAACTGATGCCGCTGACCGTTCTTTTTTGACAAGACTATGACAGGGGATTAGACTTAACGGGTTACAGACCGGTCCTAAGTCAAGTGAACGGTCTGAGTGCGAATGCACCAAGGCACCGGCGAGATCGCCGAGAATGCTGAAAATGGTCATGCGTCCCCCAGAGGCAGGGTTCTGCCTGATCAGAAAAGGGAGGAAGTTCATGCCGATGGTCACCGTTTCCATCTCTCCGCAACAGGCAGCGGGCATCCGCGCCGCCGTCGACAATGGCGGCTATGCCTCGAGCAGTGAGGTCGTCCGCGAGGCGCTCCGCCTCTGGGATACCGCCCGCAAGCTCAATGAGTTCCGGGACGATATTCTTGACGACGGCGCTCCATCCGGCGGCAGATGCGTCGCCGACATGTTCGCCGATCATGAGGCGGAGCGCCGTCGCTCCGCCTGAACAAGCATTTGATTGCATTGGAAAAATTGAATGAACGCGGAACGCGCAGGATGCTCTTGCGCGTTTCATAAAACTTTCACACTGGCGAAAGAGTTCATTGATCCTTCTGCGGCATGTTCCGGACGAAAAAGAACAAGTCACAGTGGAGATCGGCCCACAATGAAGACCAGCATGTCCTTGGCTGCCACCGTCGCGCCGGATGTCCTGCGCCGCTACGCCAGCGATCAGATCGTCACCCTTGCCAAGCTCGTGGTCGAGAATGCCTTCCAGCCGATCGTCGAGGCCGGCACCGGCACGGTTTTCGGCTACGAATCCCTGATGCGCGGCCAGGAACGCATCGGCTATGATACGCCCCTCGAAATCCTCGACGAGGCTCACCAGGCCGGCCAGCTGCTGCAGCTCGAACAGATGGTCGCCAGCCGCGCGCTCGCCAAATTCGCGACGCTATCGAATTGCTCCACCTCGACGCTGTTCCTCAATCTCGATGTCCGGCTGATCCCGCATGGCGAACACCTAGTCGAGAGCCTGCTGCAGCATCTGCGCAAGGCGAATATTCCGCCGTCTTCCGTTTGCTTCGAATTCTCCGAGCGTTTCGACAATACCAGCGTGCCGGAATTTTCCGGCCTCGTTTCCAGGCTGCGCAAGGCCGGTTTCAAACTGGCGATCGACGATTTCGGCGTCGGCCACGGCGAGATAAAGCTGCTCTGCGATTATGCCGTCGATTATCTCAAGATCGACCGCCATTTCGTCGCCGAGATCGACCGCAGCCCCCGCAAGCGCCATCTCTTGAGGAGCATCGTCAACATTGCCCATGTGCTCGGCACGCGCGTCATCGCCGAAGGCATCGAGACCGAGGCCGAATTCATCGCCTGCCGCGAATATGGCGTCGACCTCGTCCAGGGCTGGTTTATCTCCCGCCCGACGACGCATATATCAGAGCTGGCGCCGTCCTACCCGCACCTGCAGGAGCTCGGCAAGAGCAAGCGGGGCAGCCAGTCGCTCGACGAAATCCTCATCCGCAAGCAGATCGAGCTGCTGCCGACGGTCTATGAGAATGACAGCATCGACAGCGTCTTCGAACTCTTCCGGCGTAATCCGCGCCAGGCTTTCTTTCCCGTCCTCAACGCCAATGATGAGCCGCGCGGCATCATCCACGAGCATCACCTCAAGGAGTATATCTACCAGCCCTTCGGCCGCGATCTCCTGAAGAACAAGATGTACGAGCGCTCCATCTCGCATTTCGTCGAGATGGCGCCGATCGTCGGCCTCGACAGCGACGCCGAGCAACTGATGGCCATCTTCGCCAATATGGAAGGCAGCAACTGCCTGATCCTGACCGACAATATGCGCTATGCCGGTGTCGTCTCCGCCGCGTCGCTGATCAAGGTCATCAACGAGAAACAGCTGAAGACCGCGCAGGACCAGAACCCGCTGACCGGCCTGCCGGGCAATCGTGCCATCCGCGATTTCATGCGTCAGTCCGGCCGCGACGGCGATGCGCTTCGCCACTTCTGCTATTGCGACTTCGACAATTTCAAGCCGTTCAACGATGCCTATGGCTTCCATCTCGGCGACCACGCGATCTCGCTGTTTGCCGCGCTGATGCGCCGCTATTTCTTCGCCGAACGTCATTTCCTCGGCCATGTCGGCGGCGACGATTTCTTCATCGGCGTCGTCGGCTGGACCAAGGAAGAGCTGACGGAAATCCTCGAGCGGCTGATCAGCGATTTCCATGACGACGTGCGGGACCTCTATTCCGACGAGGATCGCGCCGCCGGCCGCATCCTCGGTCACGACCGCACCGGCGCCGAAGCTTTGTTCCCGCTGATGCGCTGCTCGATCGGCGTCATCGAACTGCCGGAAGGACTCGTCATCGACGATATCAACCGCGTCAGCGCCGAAATCGCCATCATCAAGTCGGCCGCCAAGGACAGCGAGGGAGGCCTGGTCTTCCATCTCCTACAGCGCCGCGCGTCATTTTAGATGCGCAAAGGACGCTGTAGCACTTATGCAGTGGGCGAGGCGAATTGACGCCTCTGCCACATCAAGTCTTCCCAAGCCTGCGGGGCTGATTTACTTCCTGTGTTTTAGACAAAAAGCCAGAGCGGTTCCGCGCACTTCCACCAAAAGCTGAACTGCTCCAGGGAGGAGCCGGGTCATGCCATTGCCTCAGGAAATGCGTTTCGTCGATCTGCCGTCCTTCGGCGGGCCGGAGGTGATGACGATCGGCAAGCGACCGCTTCCCGTACCGCAAGACGGGCAGGTTCTGGTGCGCGCCGAGGCGATCGGCGTCAACCGCCCCGATATTGCCCAGCGCCAGGGCAGCTATCCCCCGCCCAAGGATGCGAGCCCGATCCTCGGTCTGGAGCTATCAGGCGAAATCGTTGCCGTCGGCCCCGGCGTCAGCGGCTATGGCGTCGGCGACAAGGTCTGCGGGCTCGCCAATGGTGGCGCCTATGCCGAATATTGCCTGCTGCCGGCAGGCCAGATCCTGCCGTTCCCTAAGGGCTATGACGCGGTAAAGGCGGCCGCTTTGCCCGAGACCTTCTTCACCGTCTGGGCCAATCTCTTCCAGATGGCTGGGCTGACGGAAGGCGAAACCGTGCTGATCCATGGCGGCTCCAGCGGCATCGGCACGACGGCGATCCAGCTCGCCCGCGCCTTCGGCGCTGAAGTCTACGCGACGGCGGGTTCGAAGGAGAAATGCGAGGCCTGCGAGAGGCTCGGCGCCAAACGCGCGATCAACTACAGGACCGAGGATTTCGCCGAGGTGATCAAGGCCGAGACCGGCCACGGCGTCGATATCATCCTCGACATGATCGGCGCCTCCTATTTCGAGCGCAACATCGGCTCGTTGGCCAAGGACGGCTGCCTGTCGATCATCGCCTTCCTCGGCGGCGCGATCGCCGAAAAGGTCAATCTCTCGCCGATCATGGTCAAGCGGCTGACGGTCACCGGCTCCACCATGCGGCCGCGCACGGCAGAAGAAAAACGCGCCATCCGCGACGACTTGCTCTCCGAGGTCTGGCCGCTGCTGGAAGCCGGCACCGTTGCGCCCGTCATCCACAAGGTCTTTGCCTTCGAAGAGGTTATCGAAGCCCACCGGCTGCTGGAAGACGGCAGCCATGTCGGCAAGGTCATGCTCACCGTCTGAGGTCAGCTTCGGACCAGCATTTGTGCGCAAGGTGAAGCTGATCCTGGCCGTTTGTGAGTCTCCCCGGGTCGTTGAACAGTCGTCTGATCGAAACCCGGCCCCGAAACTGCGCATCTTGATGTGGTGTTGCTTGCGCATTGTACGGTCCCTACGAGGAATGCAATGGCTCTATTCCACGCCTGCCCCATCTGCCGCAGCAGAATTCCGCATTTCATACCGCTTCCGCGCTACTACATCGACAAGGCGGTTGAGCACGGCTTTCCCTATCGCGTCGATGAATTCGAGACGATCAACCATCAGGCCTATAGCTGCCCCAATTGTCATTCGTCCGATCGCGACAGGCTCTACGCGCTGTTCCTGACGCCAGTGTTCCAGCGCCTCAACCAGGCGCACCCCTTCCGGTTCCTGGACATTGCGCCGGGACGGGCCTTGAGCTTCTGGCTCAAGAGCCACCCGCATATCTTCTACCGCAGCTGCGACATGTATATGCCCGAGGCAGACGACAAAGCTGATATCCACAACCTGCCCTACGCCGACGAGAGCTTCGACTTCGTGCTTTGCTCCCATGTGCTCGAACATGTCGAGGATCCGGTGCGTGCCACCGCCGAAATCCGGCGTGTTCTCAAGGAGCACAGCATCGCCATCCTGATGGCGCCGATCTGCCTGTCGATCGAGGACAACTATGAAAATCCCGAAGTGACGACGCCGGAAGGCCGCTGGGCGCATTTCGGCCAAGACGACCATGTGCGCCTCTTCTCAAGGTCCGGGTTCATCGATGTGATCCAGCGCGCCGGTTTGGCGGTGCAGCAAGTTCCGGTCACCGAATTCCTGACGCCCGAGGTCTGCGATACCTATGGCATCGGCCGCAGCTCCGTCCTCTATCTCGGCGTGAAGCAGCAGGCCGTCCAGCAGGAGCCGGAACCGGAGCGCAACGTCGCCTAATGCATGTCGCCCGGAAGTGTGCAGCGGTTCCGGGACAACGACATGCATAAAAACAAAGAGCTAAAGCGTGTTGCATGTATCAAATTTGATGCGAGGCGCTTTAGAGCATGATGTCGTCCGAAAAGTGTGAGTGGTTTTCGGACTCTCTCAGCGTCATCGCCGCCACAATCGCGACGATGCCGGGCAGCGCCATCGCGACATAGAGCCAGTGGGCCGCCGAGATGCTGCCTGCAACGCTGCCCGGATCGACGAGTCCGGCGCCATTGGCGATGACGCCTGAGAAGGCCGCACCGAAGGCGCCGCCGAGCGAACTCATCGTCGGGATCGCCGAAGAGGCCTTGTCCTGCTCGTTGTCGGCAACAAGCCTCAGGACCATGGCGACCAGATGCGCCCAGCCGAGACCGATGCCGAAGCCCATCATGAACATGCCGATCGCCGCCGGCACGATGAAAGGCATATGCCCCTCCGGATTGTCGCTCGCGAGGAAAATCGCGAGCGAAGCGGTCGCCGCCGCCTCGATAAGGGCACCAATGACGATTGCCCGGTAAGCCTGCCTGCCGGTCCAAGAGCCACTGAGGAAGGCCGCAAACGTCCAGCCGAGTGCGACGAGTGCGACGAGATATCCCGATAGGAGTGGCGCCACCCCATGCAGGGTCTGCAGGAAATAGGGAATGAAGACGTCGCTGACGAGGACGACGGTCATGGCGAGCATCGCCAGGTAGACCCGGGAAATCGGCTGGGAAAGGCTGACGGCGCCGGACGGCAAGAGCCGGTTCGGGCTCTTCCGCTCGATGAGAAGCATGGTTGCCACCGCGATGACCGAGGCCGCAATCAGCGCCGCTTTCGCGCCTGTTGTCTCGATCGCGCCGGCCGCACTCACCATCAGCACGGCCGCAAGCAGCAGTCCGATCTGGGCAACCGGGGTCTTCTCCTGCTCGCGGTCGTCCTCGACCTCGGGCAGAAGCCGTGGCGCCAGGAATGCCATCAACAGCCCGAGCGGCACGAGCACGATGAAAGCGTAACGCCAGGTGTGGCCCGAAGAAAAGAAGCCGCCGAGCGTCGGTCCGATGACGGTCGCCACGCCCCAGATCGCCGCATAGAGCGTCGAGGCCTTCGGCCATAGGGGCTCGGGATAGACGAAGCGGATGAAGGCATAGCCGAGCGCTGCCAGCGCGCCAGTTCCCAGACCCTGCACCGCGCGTCCGATCAGCACCACCGGCATCGACGGTGCGGCTGCGGCAATCAGGCTGCCGACGCCGAAGACAAGTGCCGCGATCACATAGACGGATCGAAGCCCGATGCCGCGCGGCCGCATGGCGACGAAGATCGAGCCGAGCACGGCGGCGGCGACGAACAGGCTGGTAACCCAGGAAAACAGCGCGAGCCCGCCGATATCGCGCACGATCGAAGGCGCGATCGTCGCCATGATGTAGCTCTCCACAGCATAAAGCGTCACGCCGCCGGCCAGCATCAGCGTTGCCGGCAGGTGCTCGGGCAGGAACAGGCGGAAGACCGAGCTGGAATTCGGGACGGCTGCAGTCTGGTCGATATTCGACATGGGAGGACCCCGAGATTTTTACTGGCGAAGGATTATTTTCCAAGTTATAAATTGGAAAATTGCATGCCGATTTGATTAAAACAAGACTTGACTTGGAAAATATGCGCCAGTCCCCAGCCAACCGGATCCTGATCCTGATAAAGACCGACGGCCCGCAGCTTGCCGCCGCGATCGGCGATGCGCTCGGCATATCAGGCGAAGCCGCCCGGCAGCAGCTGTCGAAGATGGCGGAGGAGGGGCTGGTGGAACCGGTCACCGTTGCCGCCGCGGGCAGGGGCC